>NZ_JARCJL010000010.1:0-178311 GCF_028890025.1 Phaeobacter sp. PT47_59 | reverse complement strand
TCGATCAGGCCGCGCCTCTGCAGGGCTGGGAGTTGCCCGAAGCGTTCAAAACCCTGCGCCGACTGCTGGAAGCCCGGCAGGGAAAGGCCGGCAAGCGCGAGTATGTGCAGGTCCTGCGCCTTCTGGAGCGCTTCGAGATTGACGTGCTGCATCTTGCCGTCAAAGATGCCCTGCGAATGGGAGCGGTCAGCTTCGATGCAATCAAGCATCTGATCTTGTGCAGGGTCGAGCAAAGGCCTCCGAGGCTGGATTTGGATGTTTATCCCTTCCTGCCCAGAACCAACATCGCTACCACCTCCGCCACATCTTACATGAGCCTGCTGGCAGGGGGTGGGGCATGACGGATGCACCCGAACTGCTGCTGGCCCACCATCTCAAAACGCTTCGGCTGCCGACGTTCCTGCGTGAACATGACAAGCAGGCCCGTATCTGCGCCGCTGAAGGCGTAGATCACGTGCGTTACCTGGCCCGGCTGACCGAGCTGGAACTGATCGACCGGGAACGGCGCATGGTGGAACGCCGGATCAAGGCCGCAAAGTTCCCGACCATCAAAAGCCTGGACAGCTTCGACTTCAAGGCGATCCCGTCGCTCAACAAGATGATGGTGCTGGAGCTGGCGCGCTGCGAATGGATCGAACGCAAGGAGAATGTGATCGCGCTCGGTCCCTCCGGTACCGGCAAGACCCATGTCGCCCTCGGGCTGGGACTGGCTGCCTGCCAGAAGGGATTGCCTGTCGCCTTCGTGACCGCCGCAGCCCTCGTGCACGAGATGATGGAGGCCCGCGACGAAAAACGCCTCCTGCAACTCCAGCGCAAACTCGCCAAGGTCAAACTGCTGATCATCGACGAGCTGGGATTCGTCCCCTTGAGCAAAACCGGCGCCGAGCTTCTGTTCGAGCTGATCTCACAGCGCTACGAGCGAGGGTCGACCCTGATCACGTCGAACCTGCCCTTCGAGGAGTGGACCGAAACCTTCGGCACCGAACGCCTGACCGGCGCGCTGCTGGACCGGCTGACACACCACGTCAACATCCTCGAGATGAACGGCGAAAGCTACCGCCTCAATCAAAGCCGCGCCCGCCTCGCCGCCGCCAACAAATGAACCTCACAGAATTGGCCTGACGGCCAATGCGCCTTGGACCGGGCTTGCTATATGAGGGCCGCACGCTCCAAGGCGCTCGCCCCAAACTGGCCGACTTTTGCTCCGCCACAATGGCCGAATTTTACTCCGCCGTTGACACCGCGATGCGGTCAATGATGCGGTGAAGGTGCTTCATGCGGCACTGGTCAGGCGTTCGGACGTCAGTAGCCTGCAGCGGGCCGCGTGATCGCCGCCGCCCCGAAAACCCATGCCTGGAAGGCGCAGGCCGTGTTCTGGTTGGTGCGCGGATTTCGATCAGCCGCCCCAACCAGAACACACCGCTTGCGAAGTCAAACGAACTGGAAATAGTCCCAGATCTGTCCCTGCAGCACAGTTTGGTCAAAAATGATGGTTATGGAATCACCGGTTGAGCCAAAGCCGATTTCGAATTCTCCACTCATGGAATCCCGGGTGACATGAATGTCTTGTGCGGCCATTGCAGCTTCTATTTCCTCACCGCTTGCCGTTGAGGTGTCAATCTCGACGCCAAATCCCTGCAGTCGAAGGGTATCACCACCGAAGCGCTGCATGGTGATGATATCCGCACCACCCGCTACGTTCTTCTCGAAAATGAACAGGTCAGCGCCGTCGCCCCCCTGCAGGAAGTCATCTCCGCTTCCACCTATCAGAGTGTCATTGCCAAAGCTTCCTGAGAGCGTGTCATTGCCACTCCCACCGATCAAACGATCGTTCCCCTCTCCACCTTGCAGAACATCCGAGCCGCCTCCCCCGGACAAGATATCCCTATCGTCGCCGCCTTGAAGCCTGTCGTTTCCGCCGCCCCCAATCAGCCGGTCGTTCCCGTCATCACCGATCAGCACGTCACGGCCGCCGCCGCCTGATAGCTTATCCTTGCCAGCCCCGCCTTCTAGCGTGTCCTGGCCAGCCTGACCGAACAGCCTGTCATTGCCGCTGCCGCCAAGAATTTCGTCGTTGCCACGCCCGCCTTTCAGGATATCCCGCCCCCCCAGACCTTCGATGACGTCGGCCCGGGACGTGCCGTTATAGCGGTCGCTCCCGCTGGTGCCGGACCAGCCGTCTTCCGTTGCGAACTCACCATTCACCAGTGGATTGAGGGCGACCAGATCCCGCTCGGTCCAGTTCTCGACAAAATCCTTGACCGTCGGCCCCTCGCCGTTGAAATCAATGGTGATGCGATAGGCGTGCGGCACGATGACCGTCACTTCTTCGATCTCGATATTCGCGGTGCTCTCGACCCAGGCGACGTTTTCGCCGACTTGCGACAAGGTCAGAGGGTCAGGCCAATCGCCAATGAAATCAGCTGTGACCGATCCCGTCGCATCACTGTAGTATGTTAGGCGAAAGACCCCCTCGGGCAGAAATGTGGCCGGAGTGATCTCGGCCTGGCCAGTCAGGTAGTTTGTGTCTGATATACCAAAATCAAACCTGGCACCGCCACCGGCAAAGAACTTCAGATCTACATCAGCAAATGTGTATTCAATCAGGCCATTCAGGTCCTGAAGCGTGACTTCAACTGTCATGCGTGGAAAGTCCTTTCAAACCAGGCAAACCAAATAATTGAAACAATTCTTCAAAAAGCGAAGGTACCGGCATCGCGCTGACGAGCCAAGCGCTATTTGTCTGCAAGAACGGTCAAACGTCCACAGGCAGCGAGTTGACGGAGACCGTAACGACCGCGGCCTATGCAGCGCCGACTGTCCGTGTCGTGCCTGTGCAACTTCAAGTATGAAGGCTGAGATCTCGCCTCTGTTGCATTTCCATACAGCACTCCACTTTCTGAAGGCACCGCTTTGGGCTACCTAGCGTCATCTGGGGGGCGGGACGAGGCGTAGCCCCCTGCCGCCGCAGCGCCGCAAGGCGGCTCTGCACCCTGAGTCACGGATGCTGTAAAGTGGTCGCCTTTTCGACGCCAAGAGCAAACCGCGCGCCGTCTGGATCACACAGGATGGGGTTATAGGCTTGAACGGTTTCATTCACATCCACAGAAGCCGGACGCGCTCCTTTGGCTTCAGCAGCACGGCAGGCATCAGAGACTGAAGCAACCTTGAGGCACGGGACCCAAGCTGCATTTGAACCGGTTGGCCAGGTCGCGGCATGTTGGAGTGCAACAAGATCGCCCCCAGGCCCAAGGAGTGCGAGACAATCCGTGTCCTGCTCGGGAGAGACCTGCCATCCAAAAAGCTCTACATAGAACGCCAGCGGAAAGTCAGTCCCTTTGCCGACGTACACGTCAGGGCCGAACTGCCGACGCGAAACAGGGAAGCTGTGCCGGGACAGCGAGATCCCGACCAGAGCACCGAGCGGATCGCGGACGAGTGCATTGCGGCCAACACCCGGCACCTCGAATGGCTCCCGAACGATCTTGCCTCCGAGTGTGGCGACGCGCCTGACCGCCACGTCCACATCGGGAACCTCGATGTAAGCGATCCAGCCACTTTCCTGCTCCGCAGGCGTCTCGGCCACCCCCGCGCCCGCTTCGTCACCGGATAGGGCAAGGACAAAATCCTTCTCACCGCCGCCCCAGGCAAAATCCGTCGCCCGCTCGGTTTCATACGTCCAGTTGGCGACGCGCTGGTAGAATGCCATCGAACACTCCCTGTCCGATGTGAAAAGGTCGTGCCATACGATTTGACCTGCTTTCGACTGCGTCATCGCCTTACCTCCTGACATCTTTGATCCTTTTAGCGCCGCGCACCATTTTCCCGAACGCCTTGTCGCGCGATCTGCGTTCCGCAAGGCTCGCGGAGTTGAACGCGTCCTCCGCCATCAGCTTACGCCATCTGCCAAGCCGACCGGAATCGAGAATGCCCTCATCAATAGCCGTCAGAACAGCGCATCCCGGTTCGGTCTCGTGTTAGCAGTCGCTGAAGCGACACCACGCGGCCAATTCCTGAATGTCAGCAAAAAGATCGTTGATCCCTTCCGCCGCATCGGTGAGCTGCAATTCCCGCATGCCTGGAGTGTCCAGGATCAGACAGCCATTGGGCATCGCATGAAGCTCACGCCGCGTCGTCGTATGTCGACCCTTCGCGTCGTCCTCGCGAATGGTCTGGGTCTCGATGGATTGGCTGTCGAGCAATGCATTGGCGAGCGTCGATTTCCCAACGCCGGATGAGCCGAGGAACGCCACCGTTTTGCCGGGCTTGCACCAGGCCGCAAGTTCGGTTTTTGGGCACGCCGAGCGCTGTGAAACCTGTTGAGCTCACAACCGCGAAAGAGCTGTGGTCCTGCCCCATGTGACGGTATGAGCCCAGCGCCCACCCAATTCGAAACCGTGTTGCGGCAGATGTCATAGAGGGCCATGACTTCGCTGACATCATAAACGCGGTGCTTTTTCGCACGGATCTTGTATCGCCGACTCATGTGCGCTTCCTTTCCGCATCATTCGATGCCTCGTCGGGTGAATACCGGGGGAGTTTGCGCTCAAACGCCAGAATCTCATCCAGACGCCAGCGGGAGGTGCCCGCCGAGAGCTTCAGGGGGGCAGGAAAACGTCCTTTTCCTACCCATCGCCATATCGTTTGTCGGGTCACTCGGAAACGGAGCGCACCATCCTGGTCCGTCAGAAAGGCGACGCCGACATTTCCACCCAAATGCGGTCTATTGGCAGTTCGCTCCTTCTGTGCGCGGCTCTTTGCGTGCCGTAGAGGCTGCTGTTTGACTTCAGCATGACCAGGTGCCGAAGGATTGTCGCCCCTAATGCCCAACCCCTCAAAAAGATCCGGCGTTTCCAACGGGCGCTTTGCGTCGTCACGTGACATCATACACCTCCCTGTGTCAGGCAGGGACATGCCCTCGTGCTCTGGGCTGTTTCTGCGCTGCCTAATGCGCGTAGGGCGAGGCCTTTCATCGGGCGTCCAGCCAAGCTTGGACAGCCTTTGCGCGCCAGCCTACCGCGCGTTTGCTCAGCTTGATCGAAGCCGGAAACGTCCCATCGCTCATCATGGCGTACAGGGTGCTGCGCGACAGTCCGGTCAGGGCCATCACGTCTTTACATCTGAGAATGCGGTCTGGATTGGTCATAACCATCTCCTTTGTGTCGTAATTGGTGACCGGAGGAGATGCTCAGCTATGATGCACGTCTCCTCCCGTTGAGCGGGGCGTCCGTCGTGGACTAGGAAACAGCACATCTTGCGCCGTCATTGTGATTGGGCGCTAATACTGCGATCTATGCGCGACAAGTCCTTTTCTCGATATTTGGACAAAAATAGAACATCTAGCGTCCTAGGACGTAGCATAGCGTTTGGGGCCGTCAGCGAGTTGCTGCAAATATCCTGCCCACCAAGACGCAATTCGAACCCTTTCGTCCCAATGAGCGCCCCGCGCATAGGCTTTGCGAGTCTCATTTCCCTCCACATGGGCGAGTGCGCGTTCGATTGCATCCGCACTCCAGAGGCCGGATTCGTTCGCCAGGGTGGAAAAGGTCGCGCGGAAGCCATGGGCGGTCATCTCTTCGCCGCCGTAGCCCATCCTTCTCAGTGCCGCGTTCAAGGTATTTTCGCTCATGCACCGTTTTGAGGAGCGGATGGAGGGGAACAACAGTTGGCCCCATCCCGTCAGTGCTTGCAGCTCACTCAGCTTGTCCAGCGCCTCAGCGGGCAAGGGTACCATATGAGGGCGACGCATTTTGGGCGCGGTGGGCCGGGACCGTCCAAATCGCCTTTTCCAGATCGATCTCCGACCACTCGGCCATCCGCAACTCGCCTGGGCGCAATGCAGTCATTGACAAGAGTTGAAGCGCGATGCGGGTGGTCGGCTGGCCGTCAAAGCCTGCGATGGCGCGAAGCAAACCGCCCACCTTTTCAGGATCAATGAGGGCCGAGCGATGCTTGACCGGGGTTCGGGTCAAGGCATCCTTGAGACCAAAGGTTGGGTCGTTATCCACCAGACCCTGCGCAATGGCATATCGAAAGATCTGACCAGCTGCTGACCGCACGCGAAGCGCCGACTCGTTTCGGCCCCTCGCTTCCATCTTTCTCAACGGGACGAGAACATCTCGGGCGGTTATCTGGCTGATTGGGTAGCTCCCCAGGTCAGCGCAAAGGAGACCGTGCAACCATTCTGTTTTGGCCAAAGTGGAGGCGGATTTGCCCTCTAGGCGCTTTTTCTCCAAGAGGGCACCTGCGAGCCTGCCAAAAGTTTCCCGGTGCTTGGCGTCCTTGGTGGCTTTCTCTTTCTTGCGCTCAAAGGAGGGATCTTTTCCCTCGGCTAGTAACTTACGCGCCTGGTCCCGCTTGTCACGAGCTTGCTTAAGGCTCAGATCAGGGTATTTGCCAAACGAGAGCAACTTCTCTTTACCCATCCAGCGGTACTTGAAACGCCACAGCTTGGAGACGTTCGGATTGACCAACACGAATAAGCCATCAAAGTCGGCCTGCTTAAAGGGCTTTTCTTTGGGCTTCAGCGTGCGGACCTTGACATCGCTTAAAACAGGCATCTGGGGGTGCCCTCATTTCACGACCTCGGCAGTACCCCGATTCATACCCCCATTCAGGGTGGATTAAGCGGGATCGCTCCGGACAAACTCGGACAAAGGAGCCGATGTTTTTGATGAAATTCAGACTATTAGAAGACGTTATAAACCACAAATGGAAGTGATTGTGGTGCCCGGGGGCGGAATCGAACCACCGACACGAGGATTTTCAATCCACTGCTCTACCCCTGAGCTACCCGGGCACGGGAAAGGCTGATCGCCTTGGGTGCAGGCCTTCTATGCCGTGGCGCTGGCGGTGTCCAGAGGGTTTTTGAAAGAAAATCGTCAATGTTTGAAGTGCGATCCCGTTTCGCCCGAGGACAGCGCCTTTTCGGTTTCTTCCAGCGCTTTTTCAATGTCTTCCGGGTCCTGGCTGGGGACCGCGTAGCTGCCGTTCAGCCAGCGCGCCAGGTCGCGGTCGGCGCAGCGTTTGGAGCAGAACGGGCGATAGGTGGGAGTGGTTTCTTCACCGCACAGGGGGCAGCTCATTTCAGGACCTCGCGTAGTGGGATGCGGCCGCGTTTGCGCTGCAGCTCGAAATGGCCAAGGTTGGTCCAGCCGACCAGAACCGTTTCCTCGCTGTCGGCGCGAAAGGCCGCGCGCAGGGCGGTTTCAAAGGCGCGGCGGTCCTTTTTCGGCATCGGCGCAAGGTCCAGGACGATCTGACCGCCCAGACCGCGGATGCGCAGGGCACGGGGCAGGGCGCGGGCGCAGGCCATGTTGGCCTTTACTCCGGCCGCCAGAGAGGTATCCGAGCCCGTATTCACGTCCACTGCCACCAGGGCGCGGGTGGGCTCAACGAACAGGAAGGCGCCGCCCGAGAGAGGCTCGCGACTCCCGCGCGCATCCTCCAGCGCATCCAGCACGCCGTGGCTTTCGAACCCTCCTGCGGCGCTTTCCACATCTGCAGGCTCCACCCAGTCGCGCCAGGCGCGGATATGCGGGCCGTCGCCCTCGGCAAGGGTTTCCACCTCGGTGCCATGATCGTTCAGCACCTGATCGGCCAGGGTGGCCATGGCGGCAATGTCTTCGGCGACCTCATCCGCGTCGGCGCCATCGCAGGCAGAGCGCAGGATCAACCCGTAGTCGCTGCCCTCCATCACCTCGTGGGCGATTTCCAGGAGGCGGTCGCGCTCATCCTCGTCCCGGATCGAGCGGGAGACATTGAGACCCGGAGCTTCTGGCGTCACAATGGCGTAGCGGCTCTTGAACAAGAGCTTCTGCGTCACCGGGATCGCCTTGCCCGGTTCGGCGTAGCCGGTGACCTGCACCAGCAGCTGCTGTCCCGGTGCCATCCCCTTGACCTGGCGCAGGAAGGCGGGGCCGTCGGGGGTGGTCAGGAACATGCCGCCCTGACCCTTTACGGGGCGGTCGGCGCGGGCGCGGTAGACGGTGCCGGGGACGGGGGCATCGCCGTCGATCAGGAAGTCATCAAGCTTGCCATCCACCATCAGGGCTGCGGCTTCGCGCCCGTCGATATGGTCCAGAATGATCGTGCGGCCCTTCATGCGGTGGCCTCCTTGTAAAGCGGCCAGCCTGCGGCCTGCAAAAGATGGGCGGTTTCACAGAGCGGCAGCCCGACAATGCCGGTGAAGGAACCGTTGATCCAGGGAATGAAGGCCCCGGCAGGCCCCTGGATGGCATAGCCGCCCGCCTTGCCCTGCCAGTCATCCGTGGCGAGATAGGCGTTCAACTCTTCATCAGACAGGCGCTTCATCTTGACCTGGCTGACCACATCCTTTTGCCAGATGCGGGCGCCCCGGCGCACAGCGACGGAGGTGATGACCCGGTGCCGCCGCCCGGAAAGGGCCAGCAGGAATTCGGCGGCTTCCCCGGCGCCCTCGGGCTTGCCCAGGATCCGGCGCCCCAGCGCGACGGTGGTATCGGCACAAAGCACCACGTCATCGGCATCGGCAGCCACGGCGGCGACCTTTTCACGGGTGACGCGGGCGCAGTAGTCGCGGGGCAGCTCACCCTTCTTGGGGGTCTCGTCGATGTCCGGCGGGCGCACCGCCTCCGGGGTGACGCCAAGCTGCGCCAGAAGCTCCAGCCGCCTTGGGCTGCCCGATCCCAGAATGAATGCCATGAATGGCCCCTTGCTGTTGCCTGCCGTCAGATGTTTCAAGCCGTTCTAGGAGCAAAGCCCGAAAAACAAAAGCCCGGCATCGGTGCCGGGCTTTGCTTGTCTGGTTTTGCCGAGTGGTCGGACCTGCGCTTACTTGAAGCGGTAGTTGATCCGGCCCTTGGTCAGGTCATAGGGGGTCATTTCCACCTGGACCCGGTCGCCGGCCAGAACGCGGATGCGGTTCTTGCGCATCTTGCCTGCCGTATGTGCGATGATTTCATGGCCGTTTTCCAGCTCGACCCGAAACGTCGCATTGGGCAGGAGTTCCTTCACGACACCGGGAAATTCGAGCGTATCTTCCTTGGCCATGTTCTCTCCATCGTTGTGTTGCCCCGTCAGATTGCGGGGATGCGCTTAAATGGGCGCATTTTGCCAATTTTTCAAGGGCGCAATCACTGCATGGGGCGAATTGTGACAGATTTTACCCTCGGTTCCTGCTCGTCCCAGTGGCTGCGGTTGCGCACAACGCCCGCGCGGCGCACATCGGCAATGGTGGAAAGGTCCACATCGCCATAGGTCCAGCCGGGTTTGCCCAATGTGCCTTCGGCCAGCACGCCGGTGGAGGGGAAGCCCGTATCAGGCGGGCCGAAGATGCCGCCCATGCCGATGGTCACATCTACCGATTCGGACCAGTCGGCCTGCCCGACCAGCGAGGCCATGGCCGTGACGCATTGGTTTTCCAGCGCCCGCGCCATGGAGCCGATCCGCACCCGCCAATAGCCCGCCAGCGCCTCGGTGCAGGAGGGCACAAGGATGATATCCGCCTCGGCCAGGGCGCGGCCCAAGAGGGGGAATTCGCTGTCATAGCAGATCAGCACGCCGATCTTGCCAAGCGCGGTGTCAAACAGCTTCAGCGGTCCGCCGCCCACGACATCCCAAGGGTCGCGCTCGAACATGGTCATGATCTGCTTGTCCTGGTGATCGCGCTGGCCGGTGGGGGTGTAGAGCTCGGCCCGGTTCACCGGCCGGTCAAAGCCCGCATTGACGGGGGCCGAGGCGCCGAGGATGTGCACGCCGTATTCAGCGGCCAGTTTCAGATGCAGGGCCGCCGCATCCTCCATCCGGTCCGACACGGCATGGAGCGAGCGTTCCAGATCGCGGGCGGCATCTGCCCCATCCAGCGTTGCCAGCTCCATCGCGCCATATTCGGGAAAGACCAGAAGATCGGCGCCTTCCTTGGCGGCATCCCCGACCCAGGAGGCAAGCTTGTCTTCATACTGGGCCCAGCTGTCGAGCCAGTCCATCTGATAGGCGGCGGTGGCGATTTTCATCTACTCTCTCCTGTCAGGCGGCCAGGCCGCCAAGTGTTTCGAGCTGAGCCTACAGATCCCGGATCCAGAATTGTAGCGGTTTGCGGGTCTCACCCGGTTGATCCACGTCTCTCCAGGAGAACTCTGCCACAACATCGGGCAGGGGGGCATAGCCGCGTTTGCGCCAGAAGGGATCGAGCGGGGCATAGTCCGCCGGGCGCAGCGGGTGATCCGCCGGGCGCATCACGCCGCAAAAGGCGGCTTTGCTAAAGCCATGGGTGCGGGCGTGGGCCTCGCGGGCATCAAAGAAGCCGTGGCCTGCGCCCTGGCCGCGATACTCGGGCAAGAGCACCGATTCGGCGCAGTAGAAGACCGTACTCAGGTCGATGCCGGTGCCCGCAAAGGCGGCGGCGAAATCATCGGCGTGATCGGCCAGCGGCGTTCCGGTGGCCGCGCCCACAAGGCGGCTCCCGTCAAAGGCGCCCACCACCACCGCGCGCGGACTGCCACGGTAGCTTTGCATGTAGTCGCGCTCATAGGCGAGGTCGCCATCATAGAGATAGGGCCAGGCGCGGAAGACCTCGATCCTGAGCGCGGCCACATCATCCAGTGCGGCTTCCAGCGCCGCACCTGTCAGAGGCTCGATCCGCAGCGCCATCAGGCGGAGACCTGCGCCACCCAGTCGGCGAGATTGTAATAGGTGGTGACGCGGGAGATCTTGCCGTCCTTCAGATCAAAGAAGGACCCCGCAGGCAGGCGGTAGCTCTGGCCACGCGCCTCGGGCAGGCCTGCGTCGGTTTCCAGGTAGGTGCCATTGACGATGTATTCGGCGGCGGCGCGGGTGCCGTCCTCGCTGGAAAAGATCACCATATCGGTCAGCTCTTCGCGGTAGCAGCGACTCATGTGGTCGCAGAACTCGGCGAATTTCTCGCGGCCCACGCGGATGTTGCCCTCGTTGACGTGATGCGCGACGTCATCCGAGAGGCAGTCGATCATAGTGTCGGTGTCGCCTGCGTTGAAGGCTTCGAAATAGCGCGCAATGGTCTTGCTCATAGCAGCTCCGTCGGTTCGCCCCAGCGGGCCTTGAGGTGTTGAATGATCTGGTTGCGGGTCTGTCGGTAGCTGTCCAGCTTGGCCTCGCGGGTTTCCCCCAGGCCGGTGGGATCCATGATCGGCCAGTATTCGACCTGCAGGTGGAAGAACCGGGTCAGTTCCAGCGCGCGGCGCTGGCTGGCCGGTGACAGCGCCACCACCAGGTCGAAGGAGGACAGATCATCGCCCCATTGCTCCATCTCGTCGAAAGAGCGCGACCGGTGGCGTGACAGCTCGACCCCGATTTCCTGGCAGACGGCGATGCAGAAGCCGTCGATCTCCATGTCATTGTGGACACCGACCGACTGCACATAGGTGCCGGTGCCGTAGAATTTCTTCATGATCCCCTCGGCCATGGGGGAACGGACCGCGTTGTGGTCACAGCAGAACAGGATGGACTGCGGCAACTGCTCCACCCGTCAGCCTCCGAAATGCAGGACGCAGATCAGGGTGAACAGACGGCGGGCGGTATCGGTGTCGATCTCGGCCTTGCCGTCCAGCCGCTCCTGCAGGACGCGGCTGCCCTCGTTGTGGATGCCGCGCCGGGCCATGTCGATGGTCTCGATCTGGCTGGGGGGCATGGTTTTGACGGCGGTGAAATAGCTCTCGCAGATCTGGTAGTAATCCTTCACCACCTGCCGGAAGGGCGACAGCGACAGGTGAAATTCCGCCGCCTTCTGCCCGTCTTCGGTGGTGATGTCGAAGACCAACCGCTTGTCGCGGATTGCCAGCCCCAGGTGATAGGGGCCGGGCGGAACCTCGCGGTCGTCGCGGTCGGGGAGGGTGAAGGAGTTTTCCTCGATGAGGTCAAACAGCGCCACCTTGCGTTCCTGCTCGATCTCTGGCGTGGGGGGCGGCAGGTTGCTGTCGTCCAGCTCAATGTGACTGATGCGGCTCATGGAAGCGAGACCTCTTATCCTTGTTCGCATCCTCACTAGCCCATGGGGCGCGGCGCGGCAATGATCTGAGAGAGGCCGCCGCGCTGCGTCACCACGCGTGAAAGGTGGGATCAGTCGTTGAGCGCGTTCAGCCGCACCGTGACCGACAGGCCGTGTGCTTCCAGGCTTTCGCTTTGCGCCAGGGTTTCGGCGGCAGGGCCGATGGCGCGCAGGGCCTCGGGGGTCATCCGGGCCAGCGTCGTGCGTTTCAGGAAATCCATCACCGACAGGCCGGAGGAGAAGCGCGCCGAGCGCGCCGTGGGCAGCACGTGGTTGGGGCCGCCCACATAGTCCCCGATGGCCTCGGGGGTGTATTGGCCAAGGAAGATGGCGCCTGCGTGAATGGTCTGCTGGCTCAGCCCTTCGGGATCACCGACGCAGAGTTCAAGGTGCTCGGGCGCGATGCGGTTCGACAGCTTTGCCGCCTCATCCAGATCGCGCACGGTGATCACCGCGCCGAAGTCGCGCCAGCTGGCGCCCGCGATGGCACGGCGGTCCAGGGTTTCAAGCCGCTTGTCCACGGCCTTGGCCACGGCGCGGCCAAATGCGGCATCGTCGGTGATCAGGATCGACTGGGCGCTTTCGTCGTGTTCGGCCTGGCTCATCAGGTCCAGCGCGATCCAGTCCGGATTGTTGTCCTTGTCGGCGATCACCAGGATCTCGGAGGGGCCGGCGATCATGTCGATGCCCACCTTGCCAAAGACGCGCCGCTTGGCGGCGGCGACAAAGGCGTTGCCGGGGCCGGTGATCTTGTCCACGGGGGCGATGGTTTTGGTGCCATAGGCCAGCGCTGCAATCGCCTGGGCGCCGCCGATGCGGTAGATCTCATCCACGCTGGCCAGACGCGCGGCGAGCAGAACCAGTGGATTGAGCACCCCATCGGGCGTCGGCACGGTGATGGCGAGGCGTTCCACCCCGGCGACCTTGGCCGGAATGGCGTTCATCAGCACCGAGGAGGGGTAAGAGGCAAGCCCGCCTGGCACGTATAGGCCGGCCGCCGAGACCGCCGACCAGCGCCAGCCAAGGGTCGCGCCCGCCGTATCGGTCCA
The DNA here is from genome assembly GCF_028890025.1 of Phaeobacter sp. PT47_59. Lineage (NCBI taxonomy): Bacteria > Pseudomonadati > Pseudomonadota > Alphaproteobacteria > Rhodobacterales > Roseobacteraceae > Phaeobacter > Phaeobacter sp. PT47_59. Next base: position 165,261 of record NZ_JARCJL010000010.1, on the reverse strand, counting down.
GGTGTCATCCTGCGGCATCTGGCGTTCGTGATAGGCGCGGATGCGTTCGGCAGCCAGTTCCAGCGCCTTGCGTTCCTCTGCGGGCACGCCAGCGATGGCGGCATCCACTTCGGCTTCGGAGATCGCCAGCTTGTCGGCGTTTAGCTCCAGTCGGTCGAACTTTGCAGTCAGCTCGATCAGCGCCGCATCGCCGCGTGCCCGGACATCTGCGATGATATCGGCGACAACGGCATCCACATCCGGGCTGTCCTCGCGCTTGGCGCTGAGAAGCGCGGCAAAGGCGGTTTCGAAATCGGCATCGGATGTATCAAGGAAAACGGGCATCTGGTTTCTCCGGCTTTGCGCAGGGGACATATAGGGCGGCGGGCAGCGGGACAAGCCGCAGGGGCTGGGTGCAGCATTTTGCCCTGAGGGCGAAGGAGGATTAGCCCTCGCCGTGATCAGGTGCCTTGCCCGAGGGCGCGGTATAGGGCCGCGTCACATCGCGCAGATGCAGCTCCAGCGCCTCCACCGACAGGCGGATGGCGCCATCGCCGGCCAGGGTCAGCACCAGATGGCCCGCGCCATCCTCGCCGGGTTCAAATGACAGGGACAGAAGCGACAGCACCAGATCCTTGTCGCCACGATCAAACCCCTGCGAGGCAACGCCCAGCACATTGTCCACCACCAGAAGCGACTGCACCCGTTCATAGGCGCGCGCGCGCCGTTCGGCGGCGGCGCGGTCTTCCCAGCGGAAGCGGTTGATCAACAGGGCAAAGCGGCGCTCGGCGGCCTGCCAGCGCATTTCGGTGACCGGAAAGACCGAATCCTGCACCAGGGCCGAAAGGACCTTCAGATCCTCCTCCTCCTGGGCGCCCAGGTTCAGCGGCGCCTCGCGGCCCTCTTCAAATGTTGCGTCAGCCATCAGTTCCCCTTGATCCGTTCGATCTTGGCGCCCACGCCAGATAGTTTTCCGACCACATGCTCATAGCCGCGATCCAGGTGGTAGACCCGGTTGACCAGGGTTTCCCCCTCGGCAGCGAGACCGGCAAGGATCAGAGAGACCGAAGCCCGCAGATCGGTGGCCATCACCGGCGCGCCCTTCAGGCGTTCCACCCCGGTCACGGTCGCGGTGCCGCCATGCACATCGATGCGCGCACCCATGCGGGTCAGCTCGGGCGCATGCATGAAGCGATTCTCAAAGATCTTCTCTTCCAGAACGCTGACGCCATCGGCGGTGCACATCAGCGCCATCATCTGCGCCTGCAGGTCGGTCGGGAAACCGGGGAAGGGTTCGGTGGTGACATTCACGGCCTTCACCCGGTCGCCCCGGCGGCGCACTTTCAGCCCTGCATCCGTTTCGGTGATATCGACGCCCGCCTCGTCCAGTTTCTCGGCAAAGGACCCGATCAGATCCATGCGTCCGCCCAGAAGCTCTACCTCGCCGCCGCAGATGACCGGCGCCAGCATATAGGTCCCCAGCTCGATCCGGTCGGTCACCACCTGGTGGGTGGCGCCATGCAGGCGATCGACGCCCAGCACCTCGATGCGCGAGGTGCCGTCGCCTTCGATCTGCGCGCCCATCTTGCGCAGGCAGTCGGCCAGGTCGGAAATCTCCGGCTCGCGCGCAGCGTTGTTGATGACGGTGGTGCCCTTGGCCAGTGTTGCGGCCATCAGGATGTTCTCTGTCGCGCCGACCGAGGCAAAGGAGAGATCGATCACCGCGCCTTTCAGCCCGCCCGGTGCCTTGGCATGCAGGTAGCCGTCGCGCAGGTCGATCTCGGCGCCCAGCTTTTCCAGGCCGAAGATATGCAGATCCATCGGGCGCGCACCAATCGCGCAACCGCCCGGCAGCGACACCACCGCCTGACCCAACCGCGCCAGCATCGGCCCCAGCACCAGGTTGGAGGCGCGCATCTTGCGCACGATGTCATAGTCGGCCACGTGATTGTCGAGGTCATGGCTCGACATCGCCTGCACCTGCCCATCCTGCAGGGCAGAGACCTCGGCGCCAAGGGAGCGCAACAGCTCGGTCATCGTCTTGATGTCGCTGAGGCGCGGCGCATTGGTCAGCGTCAGCGGTTCTTCGCTCAGAAGTGTCGCGGGCATCAGCGTCAGACAGGCGTTCTTGGCCCCTGCGATCGGGATCTGACCGCTGAGCGGCCCATTGCCCGTTACCAGAATCGAATCCATCTGCCTTACCCTTCCGAACTGCCTGCGCCAGAGTCCTGTTTGGTCGCACGTGCCTTGGCCTGCGCCTTGCGGCGGGCCATGTTGGCCTTCAGCGCCGCCTTCAGGCGGTCCTCACGACTTGTGGACTGACCACTGGTTTTTGGTGATTTTTTATCTGCCATAAACCTTGTGTAACTTAGTGCGAAAAAACCGTCCAGAATGGTCTTGCGCACCTCTGCGTTTATCCCTAAAAGCCCCCTCACCGGCGCTGCTGTAGCTCAGAGGTAGAGCACTCCCTTGGTAAGGGAGAGGTCGAGAGTTCGATTCTCTCCAGCAGCACCATTTTCCATTATGTATGTGAATGATATGCCCGGCGCCAAGCGCGATGGGTGCCCCATGCCGCGGTTTGCGGCATAGGTCGGGGATAGCCGACGGGAACGGGGCCGGAGCCCCTAGTCACAGGACTCATTTACCCTGCACCACTGGCGCCAAATCCACGAGATATCAGGGGTTTGGCGCGCTCCGTGCATGGTGGCTCTATTCGCAAGCGTTAGAAGCCACTGAGATGAAGTGGATTTGACGTCCTTCGGATGTGACGGAATTTCCGCCTGCTTGCCTCTCAATGCGTTGAAATAGAACCACTATTGCTGCAGTATTGCTCGTGAGTAGGCAAAAATTCTGTCAAACCAGTGGTGCAGGAGTAATGAGTCCTGAGCTTCGGTCCTACCAGGCGTTATAGGCCAGGTATTTTCCGGACATCTCGACCTTCACCCGGTCGCCTTTCGGATTCTCGACGCGGGTGACGGTCATGTCGAAATCGATCGCAGACATGATGCCGTCGCCGAATTTTTCGTGGATCAGGGCTTTCAGCGTCGGACCGTAGACGCCGACAATCTCGTAGAATCGGTAGATGCAGGGATCGGTCGGCACCGCTTGCTCCCAGATCTTGGTCGGGCTTTCCTGCAGAACGGCCGAGGCTTCGGGTGGCAAGCCAAGCGCGCTGACCAGAGCGTCGGCCTTTTCCGCGGGCATGGCGTTCATGCCCATCGCCGCCGAGTGGGTCCAGACCGCAGACATGCCAATCGCCTCGGCGATGCCTTCCCAGGTCAATCCGCCCTGTTTCTTGGCCTGGATGATCATCGCGGTGACGTCTTCGCGGGTCATCGTGGTTGCTACTATGTCCATGAGTTTTCCTTTCGGTTGGGGGAGGGTGTCATCGAGTGGCCAGCAGGACCAGCACGAGGCCAAAAAGCAGAGCCGAAATGGTCTGCCAGAACCGCGTCGGATCGCGTTCCGCCAGGGGGCGTTGGGCGCTGCTGCGGCGTCCCGGCGGCGGCGCGGTCAGGCCCGCATCCAGCTCTGACAGGGCGGCAAATCGCCTGTGGCCAAGCGGATGCGTGGCGCGGCGCAGCGTGTCGTCGATCCAGTAGGGCACCGCGTTTTCACCATCGACCGCCGGGCGATAGCGCAGCCGCGCCCTGTCGCGGCGATTGCAGACACGGGCGGCATCGGCGCCGAAAGGCAAGCGACCGCTCAGCATCTCGTAGATGATCACGCCCAGGGAAAACTGGTCCGAATAGGGGCCGATCTGATCGCCGACGAAATACTCGGGCGCGGTGTATTGCAGCGTGCCGAGGATAGCCTCTGCGGGGTCGGCCTTGCCCTCTTCGACACCCTGCACGCGGGTCGCACCAAGATCGATGATCTTCAGGGTGCCCTCTGTGTCTATCATCATGTTTTCCGGCCGGAAATCCTGGTGCAACATGTCCTTGCGATGAAAGGCACGCAGTCCAAGGATCATCTGGCGGGCAAGGCTGCGCACCTCTGCGATGGACGGCTGCGGGTTGTCGTTCATCCATTGGCGCAGGGTCTGTCCCTCGATGAACTCGGTGACCACATAGAGACCAGAGCGGTTCTCGGGGGCCGGGGCCGCGCGTAGCACATGGGGCGAGCACAGCCTGCGGGCGATCCATTCTTCCATCAGGAAGCGACGCAGCAACACCGGTTCCGATTTCGTCTCGCTGGCGGGCATTTTCAGGGCTACCTTCTGACCATCGGGGGCGATCGCCAAGAAGATATGGCTGCGGTTGTTTTCGTGGATCTTGCGGACGATCCGAAATCCATCAAGCGTATCACCCGGCTCTGGCAAGGGCAGCAGTGGCAGGTCGCCGTCAACCAGATCGGCCAGCGGGTCGGTCTCGGGCAGGGCGTCCACGCGCAGGATCTGCAGGGTCAGGTCGTCGCGGCTGCCCGCCTTGCGGGAGGCTGCGGCAATGCTGGCCGCGGCGTCATCCAGTGTGTCGGCGCCGTTGATCGTGGTGATCACCCCATCGGGGTCCCAGTGATCATGCACGCCATCGGTGCTCAACAGGAAGATGTCACCCGGCCGCAGCTCCACCTGGCGGTAGTCCACGGCCAGAGTGTGATCAAGCCCAAGCGCCCGGTTCAACTGGGGTCCGGCGCCGGGCACCGGGATGACATGATCCTGTGTCAGCGGCTCCAGGCTGATGCCGGAAATGCGCCAGGCTCGGCTGTCTCCGACATGCAGGATATGCGCGTGGTGACCTTTCAGGATCAGCGCGGTGAGGGTGCAGATATGGCCCAGTTCGGTCCGCTCCGGCATGGATCGGCGGTTCAGCCCATGGAGCCAGGCATTGGTTGCCGAGATCACGTTGCTCGCGGCGGTCTGTACGCCCCAGGCATCGGAGGTGGCGTAGTAATCGGTCATCAGGCTTTTGACGGCGATCTCCGAGGCTTCGTGACTGACTGGGCTGGGCGTTATCCCGTCTGCAATCGCCAGGGTCACGCCCTTCAGCCGCAGCGCCTTGCCTTCGGGAACGCTGGCGCCAAAGAAGTCCTGGTTGCGCTTTCCTTTCAACCCGGCCTGAGAAAACTGGCCGAGTTGCACGCAAAGCGTGGATGTCTGGTTTCCGTCTTTGGGCATGGCAAGGCTCTGCATCTGGATCGGATCAGCTTGGCCGCACGGAGGGCGATCCGTGCGGCCGGTTGGCATGATCGCCCGACTTATTCAGCCGGGACGCCCTTGGGGTCACGTGAAGGGCTGGTCTTGTAGTAGGTCGAGTAGAGCATCGCGCCGACAAAGGTCAGGCCGCCAACGAGGTTGCCAAGAACGGTCGGGATTTCATTGTAAAGCAGGTAGTCGCCCCAGGTGAAATCCGCGCCCATCAGTATGCCGATCGGGAACAGGAACATGTTCACGATGGAGTGTTCGAAGCCCATGTAGAAGAAGATCAGGATCGGCATCCACATTGCCATGATCTTGCCCGAGGTGGAGGTCGACATCATGGCGGCCACAACCCCGGTCGAGACCATCCAGTTGCACATGACCGCACGGATGAACAGGGTCAGCATGCCACCGCCACCGGCTTCGGCATAGCCTACGGTCCGCGAGTGCCCGATGGCCATCAGCTTTTGCCCGACCGCGTTCGGCTCGGTGGTGAACCCCATCGTCAGCGTGACGGTAATGAAGACGGCCGTGGTGAAGGCCCCGGCAAAGTTGCCGACAAACACCAGGCCCCAATTGCGCCAAAGCGCCTTCATGTCGACGCCGGGGCGCTTGTCGATCACCGCCAGGGGCACAAGGGTAAAGACCCCTGTCAGAAGATCGTAGCCCAGCAGGTAAAGGGTGCAGAAACCGACCGGAAACAGCAGCGCGCCGATTATGAAATGACCGGTCTGAACGGCAATGGTGACGGCAAAGGCAGCAGCCAGCGCCAGGATAGCGCCTGCCATATATGCACGGATCAGCGTATCCTTGGTGGACATCAGCGCCTTTTTCGCGCCGGCATCCACCATTTGAGCAGAGAACTCGGCAGGTGTTACATATGACATTTCGGTTCAGTTCCTCTTGTCTGGGTGTCCTGGCCTAAAGGCAGGTTCAGGTTTGGATGACGTGTCTGAATGACAGGGGGCCGCGCTTCAGACGGTTCAGGACGATTTCATCGGTGACAGAACACGCAGATCTTGAGCCCGCTGAACGAGACGACAGCTCGCGCAGGGGAAACGGGCCGCACACTAGGGTGCAAACGCAGATGCTACATGTGTTTCTGGCACGCAGCGCCGTTGCTGCGGAGTTCAGACCGGGCCCGTGCGCAACAATACGCGGGCCTGGTTCTGGCAGTGTGACGCTGACTTCATCGCCAGTCGCAGATCAAGCAGAGCGCGTGGAGATAAGGTCTGTCAAACCATTTTGCCAAAGTGGCCCCGGCAGTTTTTGCCGCCCATACGCGATTTGGTGACATTTTGTGCGAGTTTTGCCGCTGGATGTACAAAAAGTACCGCAGTTTGATGCTGCGGTGCAGAATCGTCGGGACGGATCGCTGACACTGGGCGCCGGTATTTATCGGCTTGCGCGGCGCGAAGGGCGTCAGGAGATGGCCGTTTGCGGAGCGGGCAGGAGCAGGGATTGCCCCCATTCCGATCGCATCTGCGTATTATTCAGCCGCCCACAGGCAGAAAGCACGTATCTGACCGGGATTTTGCATCCGCTGCTTGCCTCAGCCGCGGGCTGTGCTTTGCTTGCCCTAATAAACGCACAGCTCAGCATCCCGGACGACGAGGTCCGACGCAGCAGAGGTGATGCGGCCTGCCCCAGTCGGACAGCGCCGTCCGGTGAATGAGTTGGCAAGTGCCTCGGGCCTTCGGGCGAGCAGCATTGCAGATCTCTCCCCGCGCGCATGCGCGACCTTCAGAAACAACCGTTCATGCGGCTGGACCGCAGTGTTCGTGGATTATGGAACCAGGAAAATGTCTCAAGCCGCGACAGGATTTACCGATGAACAGCAACGCTACCTGATCGACGTTCTCACCAGGCTCAACCTCAATCAGGCCTTTCAGTCGGGTGGCGGCCCCTCCGAACACGAAGAGATCAGCGTTTACGGTGTGCCGCTGGACGACCTAGCAAAGGAAGAGGTCGCGAAATTCAACATGCATCCGCTGGACATGTGGCACATGGTCGAGAAATGGGAGGCCGAGGGCCATCAGGCCGCCGGTCTCGATAACTTTCTGCTGCGCCACCTGGGCTTCTTTGACGTTCGGCCCGCGCAGGAGGGCTATATGATGCGGATGCGCTGCCCCGGGAACATCATACGGGGCGACCAGATAATGGTACTGGGCGACATCGCCAAGGATCACGCGGGTGGCTATGCACATGTAACCACACGGGGCAGCCTGCAACTGCGCGAAATCATGCCCGGCAACGTCATCCCGATTATTGAAAAGATGCAAAGCGTAGGGCTGACCGCGCAGGGCACCGGGGCTGACAGCGCGCGCAACCTGACCCTGTCGCCGCTTGCCGGTTTCGATCCGCTGGAGCTGATCGATCTGCGCCAGCAGGTGTCTCGGCTCAGTCTGCGCATTCTGCGCACGCGGCAATTGCAGGGCATCCCGCGAAAGTTCAACATCTCCTTCGACGGGGCGGGCTATATCTCCTGCGTTTCCGATACCAATGACATCAGCTTTCAGGCCGTCGAGATCGGCGAGAACGATCACGGGATCGCGCCGGGGATCTGGCTGCGCATCGCGCTGGGCGGGATCACCGGCCACAAGGATTTTGCGCGCCGTACCGGGCTGGCCTGCCGTCCCGAAGAAGCGGTCGATGTGGCCGAGGCAATGTTGCGCGTCTTTGTCGCACATGGCAACCGTACAAATCGCGGCAAGGCGCGCCTGAAATATCTGCTGGAAGGGAAGGGTGTCGATTGGTTCTGCCAGATGGCGCAGGAGAAGCTGGACGCACAGGAGCGGGGTGTGGTGCTTACCCGCTTGCCGGACGGCATCGAGGCCCCCCGGATGCCGGTGGCACGTCAGGCCCATATCGGCGTCCACAAGCTGAAGGACGGCTTGAACTACATCGGTGTCGCCCTGGAGTTGGGCCGCATGTCCGCCGAGCAGATGCACGCGCTGGGCCGGATTGCGATGACCCATGGCTGCAATGACATGCGCCTGACGGTCTGGCAGAACCCGCTGATCCTGGGCGTGCCAGACACTGCGGTGGCCGAGGTCCAGCGGGATCTTGCCGCAATCGGTCTCAGCGATGCGGCCAGTGCCTTTGCCGCGGGTGCCGTGGCCTGCACGGGCAAATGGGCCTGCAAGCTGGGGCTGGCCTACACAAAGGCCGATGCGCAATCCATCGTATGCCATCTGCAAAGCAAATAAAGGTTGGACACTCCGATCAACATCCACCTCACGGGCTGTCCGAATTCCTGCGCCCAGCACTATATCGGCGATATCGGCCTGGTCGGCACGACCGCACCGGGGGGCGGCGAGGGCTATAACATCGTGCTGGGCGGCGGGTCGGATACCGATCAGGGGCTTGCCCGGCCGCTGTGTGGTCCGGTGCCCAGCGCCGCGGTCCGTGACATTCTCGATCACGTGGTGGGCCGCTAAATGGCCGAGCGTCGCTCGCAGCAGAGCTTTCTCGATTTCACCCGCAGCTTGAGCGACGAGGAGCTGAAGCGCCTGGTGCCGCAGGGCTTTGCGATCGCCAGTTAACAGAGTGACTGAACCGGATATCCCATCATGACTGCTCAAGACCCCAAAATTCTGGAAAACCTGGCAACCGCGATTGGCCAGGCTCACGGCACCGCCCCGGCGACATTCATCCCCGAGGATGCCCCCTTTGACGAGGCGCAGCGCCACTGGCTGAATGGCCTGCTCAGCGGATTGCACGCGATTGCCTCGGCGGTGGCTGGCGGCGGTCCGGAGGCCGAGGTGGGCACCGCGCTGACCATTCTCTATGGCTCGCAGTCGGGCAATGCCGAAGCGCTCTCCAAGGATCTGCGCAGGGTCTCGAAAACCCGAGGATTCGAGGCGACGGTGGCGGCGCTGGATGATCTGCAGATCTCGGACCTTGCGGCGATCAATCACCTGCTGATCGTGGCGGCCACCTTTGGCGAGGGCGAGCCCACCGACAATGCGGTCAAGTTCTGCGCTGCCTTGCTGGACGACGCCGCGCCCGATCTGCCCGCGACGCTGAACTACAGCGTCCTTGGGTTGGGGGATTCCAGCTATGCGGATTTCAACAAGACGGCCAGCGACATCGACCGTCGCCTGGGCGAGCTGGGCGCGACCCGGGCGGCCGAGGCCGCGTTCTGCGATGTGGATTTCGACGATGGCTATGCTGCCTGGCGCGAGGCCGCCCTTGCCAGCGATCCGTTCAAGAGCGCCGCTGGCGCCGCCTCGGCGCCGGAGCCGGTTACCGCAGGCCCCGCCTTTGACAAGAACCATCCGTTCATGGCCACGTTGACGGTATCAGAGCGGTTGAGCGGTGCGGGATCGGCCAAATGCGTCAATCATATCGAACTGTCGCTGGCCGGCGCCGGGGCGGATCTGGATTATGCCGTTGGCGACGCCTTGGGTGTCTGGCCGATGAACTGCCCCAGGGAGGTGCAGGAGATCCTGACCGCCACCGGCCTGAGCGGGAAGGAGGTCGTCGAGCTGAAAACCGGCCCGGCGCCGCTGCGCGCGGCCTTGCTGACGCGGCGTGACGTGCAGACCGTGACGCCGAAAACGCTCGAGACCTGGGGCGTCGAGCCATCAGCGGGGGATGTCCATCTCATCGACCTGCTGAAAGCCGGGCTGGCGCTGGACGCGCAGGGGCTGGTCGACGGGATGCGCGCCTTGCAGCCGCGACTCTACTCGATTTCCTCCAGCCCCAAGGCGCATCCGGGCGAGGTGCATCTGACTGTGGGCGAAGTGCGCTACGCCATGCATGAGAGCGACCGAAAGGGCGTGGCATCGACCTATCTCGGGGAGCGGCTGCCCGAAGGCGGCAGCATCGGCGTCTATGTGCAGAAATCGGCCCATTTCCACCTTCCCGATGACGACGGGGTGCCGCTGATCATGATTGGACCCGGCACCGGAATTGCCCCCTTCCGCGCCTTCCTTGAAGAGCGCGCGGCGCGCGGCGCCGAGGGGCGGAACTGGCTGTTCTTCGGAGATCAGCACGAGGCTTGCGATTTCCTCTACCGCGAACAGATAGAAGCCTGGAGCGAAAGCGGTGTTCTGGACAGGGTCAGCCTGGCCTGGTCCCGTGACGGGGCTGAAAAGGTCTATGTGCAGACCCTGCTGAAGGAGAACGGCCCCGAGGTCTACGACTGGCTGGAGAAGGGTGCCGCACTCTATATCTGCGGTGATGCCAGCCGTATGGCGGCGGATGTCGATCGCATCCTGCGGGAGATCATTGCGCAACAGGGCGGCAAATCCGATGCGGAGGTCGCCGCCTATATGGAGGCCCTTGCCGCATCGCACCGCTATCAGCGGGATGTCTACTAGGCTGAGGATCAGGTAGGTCGTGTCGCGACCACGTGTCGGCCACTATATGGCCAGTGGTGGCCGACAGTGACCGTGATGACTGAGGTGGGACCCTAGTGATTGAGGTGGGCGCGCAGCTCTTCGGCTTCGCGCCGGGCGTCGCGCAGCCCCTCCATGGCGGCGTTCAGCTCTGCCTCGGTCTGGGTCAGCTGGTTGGTCAGCTCCGCTTCACGCTGCTGCAGGTAGGTGATGGCCTGATCGCGGGTTTCCTCGGCCTCGTGCAGCTCCTGGCTCATGCGGTCCAGATCGGCGACATCGCTTTGGCGCACGCGGGTGAAGCGATGTACCAGCCAGTTTGCGAACCAGCCCATGGCAAAGGCGGCAAACAGGATGATGGCGGTGGTGAGGATGAACTCTGTTCTGTTCATTGGTCCGATGTCTCCTGTTGCGTGTCATCATCTGTCGGCGCGTCTTCCTCGGGAAGCCCCTCAGGCGGGCCTTCCGGGGGGCTTGCCTCATCGGGGCTCTCTTCCAGATCCACGGTGGCCGGCGGGTTTTCGGCGGCGCTGTCCAGCAAGGTTTCTTCCTGGTCGCTCTCGGTGGTGCCCGTCGTGGGCAGCATCAGGCGGAATTCGATGCGCCGGTTGGCTTCGCGCCCTTCTTCCGTGTCATTGGGCGCGATGGGAGTGCTTTCGCCATAGCCGCGCGCCACATAGGTGGAGGTCAGGATCCGCCGGGCGCGCAGTTCGTTCAGCACCGATTGCGCCCGCGCCTGGCTCAGGTTCTGGTTCATCTCCTCGCGGCCCTGACTGTCGGTATGGCCCTGGATTTCCAGCCGGATCGGGCCGCATTCCTCCAGGATCGCGGCGATCTGATCGAGGATCACGCCACTGTCGGCCTGCACCGTGGCCGAGCCGGGTTCGAAACTGATCTTGCCCGCTTTCATCTGCACGCCGGCCAGTTCCGCCTGGCAGAGCTCCGGTGCCATGGGCTGGTCTTCCGGCGCGGGGGGCTCTTCGTAGGTGACATCCAGCGCGTAGGTCTCTGCCTCGCCGAGCTTGGTCGACAGGAACCGGGCGATCTCTGCCGGGGCGTCCTCGCGATGGCTCATGCCGCGCAGATCCAGGTTGTCCGGGGTCACGGTCACGGCACCCCGTTGCAGGTAAGAGAGCACCTCAAGGCCCGCCAGGACCCGCACCGGCCAGTCGGCGGGCAGCCCCTCGGCGATCCGTGTGGCCGTGTAGACGTTGTCCGAGCCGAACCGCGCCCGGGCATAGCTGTCGGCGATGGTGCGGGTGCTGGCGTCGGTGATGCGCCCGCGCAGTTGCACCTGCCCTTCGGGGCTGAGTGTTGCGGTGAACTCCGGCGCCCCCGCTGCGGCGGCGGTCTCCGGCACGGGCAGCACCGCATGCAGGGCAAAGACCTGCGGCAGGGCCGTTTCCAGCTCTCCCACCACTTTGTCGAACTGCGCTTCCTGGGTGCCTTCGGCGGCAACCAGGGTGATATCGGCATTGGCGATGGTGACAGACCCCTGACCCAGCGCGGCCAGGCTCTGGATGCTGCGTTCGGCGGCCTCGGCCCATTTGGGCGAGGGAACCCCCATACCGATCACGCAGGTGGCCTCTCCCTCAAGTCCGGCGGCACGGGCGGCGGCCAGGATGCGGGTGCGGCTTTCTTCGCTTTCGGCAGAGCAGGCATCGAAATGGGCGCCGTCCTCGGAAATCAGGAACCGCAGGGTAAAGGGGGTGATCACCGGCCGCGGTGCCGTGATGTCCAGGTTGATGCGGATCTGCGGCGGTGCCATGCGGGCCAGTTGCCGTTCAAAGCTGCTGCGCTCGGCGACACTGTCGGCGATGGCCGTGATCGAAACCGCCCCCGCCGTGACCGAGATTTTGGCGCGCGGCAGCAAAGCCAGGGCTTCAAGCGCGAAACGCATCGAGGCTTCCCACTCTCCCGGCGCGGGGTAATCGGCGGCCTCCAGAAGATCGCGGACCTTCTGGCTGTCCTTTCGGGCCAAGTCCTGCAGGTCCTCGACCAGGTCCTCGCGAGAGATGGAGAGCGGGATCAGGCCGCTGATCGAGATCCCGCTGTCGTTGCGCAGGATCTCGGCGGAAAAGCGCGGTGGTGCCAGACCGGCGGCCGGGGGGACGGTGATGTCGTCAATCACCCGCGCCGCATCGACGACGCTGCCGACCAGGGAAATGGCGGCAAATCGGGTGGCCTCGTCCGGGGCGGTGCCCTGCAGAGTCACGCGCAGCCCGTCGGCGGTCACCTCGGCCCAGTGCATGCCGGTCACATCCAGGGTGCGGCGCACCTCACGTTCGCTGCCACGTTCCACGGCAGTGACGGCGAAGCTGGCGGCCACCAGGCTCAATCCCGCCGCTGCAGCGAAGGAGAGGGTCGGGATCAGAAGGGACGACAGGCGCATTGAGACAGCATTCCGCGAGAAGGTTGGGCATTGTCATACAGGCCCAGGCTGGTCGGTTCAATCATGCGAAACTGGCTGCGGCAAAGAAGATGAGCGGAATCAAGCCGGTATCGCGGTTGAGCCGGAAGAGTTGCAGCAGGCGTGGGTTGTTGTCGGGATCAAAGGCCCTCAGCTGCCAGGTCATGTGCCAGCCCATTGCCCAGGGACCGGCAAGCGCCAGCAGCAGGGTGACAAGGCTGGCGTCCTTGCGTGCGGCCATCACGACAGCAAGCGCCATCAGGCTGACGGTGGCCACGATGAAGCGGCGCAGCCAGCGCGGGCTGTTGTCGCCAAACAGGCGGGCGGTGGATTTCACCCCGATCAGCGCGTCATCCTCGGTGTCCTGATGGGCGTAGATGGTGTCGTAGAACAGCGTCCAGGCGATGCCGGCCAGATAAAGGACCACCGGTGGCCAGGCCAGCGATCCGGTATGGGCCACCCAGCCCAGCAAGGCGCCCCAGTTGAACGCAAGGCCGAGAAACACCTGCGGCCACCAGGTGAAGCGTTTGGCAAAGGGGTAGACGGCGACGGGCAGAAGCGCCAGCACGCCCATGGCGATGGCGGCCCAGTTGAAGGTGAGAAGGATGGCAAAGGCCACCAGCGCCTGCAGCCCCATCCAGATCACGGCGCCCTTTACCGTGACCTGCCCCGAGGGGATCGGGCGCGAGCGGGTGCGCTCGACCGCGCCATCGAAATCGCGGTCGGTGATATCGTTCCAGGTGCAGCCCGCCCCGCGCATCAGCCAGGCGCCAAAGCCGCAGGCGACAAAGATCCAGGCGTCCTGCCAAACCGGGGTTTCATCCCAGAGGATCGCCAGCGCCAGCCCCCACCAGCAGGGGATCAGCAGCAGCCAGGTGCCGATGGGCCGGTCGGCCCGGCTGAGGCGCAGATAGGGGCGGCTCCAGGCGGGCGCATGGGTGTCGACCCAATTGCCCTTGACCGCATCCGCGACTTGACCATCTGGTGTTGGCGATTGCCCTTGCATATGTAGGACCTCATGACTGCGAAGATCAGACTGTATGTAGAGCACCCCTTGGGGGCAGGGCAAACCATTCCTGTGGACCGTGACCAGGCCCATTACCTGTTCGGCGTGATGCGGCAGGGGGTGGGGGCCAGGGTCGCCCTGTTTAACGGGCGCGATGGCGAATGGCTGGCCGAGGTTGCCGAGGCGGGCAAGCGTGGCGGCGCGCTGATCTGCCTTGAGCAGAGCCGCCCCTTGCAGATGCCGCCGGACCTGTGGCTGCTGTTTGCGCCGATCAAGAAGGCGCGCACCGATTTCATCGTCGAAAAGGCCGCCGAGATGGGGGCTGCGCGCATCCTGCCGGTGCAGACAGAGTTCACCAATTCCGAGCGAATCCGCCAGGACCGCTTGCAGGCCCATGCGGTAGAGGCGGCCGAGCAATGCGGCGGCACCTTCGTGCCCGAGGTCGCCGACCTGCAGAAATTGTCGCGCCTGCTGGATCACTGGCCGGAAGTACGCCAGCTGATGTTCTGCGACGAGGCCGAGGTGGGCAATGCGCTGCAACTGGCCGCCGCAAGCCACAAGGGCGCGCCCTGGGCCATCCTGATCGGTCCCGAAGGCGGGTTTTCCGAAGCCGAGCGCAAGCGCCTCCATGCCATGGCGCAATCCCATGTGGTCAGCCTTGGCCCGCGCATTCTGCGGGCGGATACGGCAGCGGTGGCGGCAATGACCCTGTGGCAGCAGGCTCTGGGGGATTGGTGATGGATAAGCGGGTCCGGACGGCAAAACATCGGCGCGGGTTCACTGTGCCGCTGTGCACAGGCAATGCGGAGAGCTGCACATGAGTTTCATCCGACCTGAGGCGCGGGCCACCCTGTGGCGCTGGCGCGAGTTGATCGTGGCGGTGCTGATGCTGCTGATCGGTCTCAAATGGGCCTACACATCCTATGGGTTTACGGCGGTGACCGGCTGGGCGCTGATCCTGGTCGGCCTGGTGCTATTGGTGATCGGTGCGCAGCGGCTCAGGTTTCGGCTGGGTGCAGGCGGACCCGGCGTCGTGCAGGTGGATGAGGGGCAGATCGCCTATTTCGGCCCGCTGACGGGCGGCGCGGTGGCCGCGTCCGAGATCGAGCGGCTCAGGCTTGATCACACCTCCAAACCGCCGCATTGGGTGCTGGAACAACCCGGTCAGGCACCGCTGGCGATCCCTGTGAATGCCGAAGGCCATGAGGCGCTGTTTGATGTGTTCGCCGCGCTTCCGGGCCTCAAAACAGAGCGGATGCTGACAGAGTTGCGCAAGGTCGGCGCTCACCAGGTCGTGATCTGGGAGCGCAGCCCAAGCCGCCCATCGAACCAAAGGCTGCATTGACACCGGCGGCTTTTCCCCTCACTCCTGACCGCCGAAACGAGCGAAACAACAGGACGGAGTGTCCGGCATGTCCATTCCCCAGTCCGGCGGCGGGCCGATCGAACGCCACGAACAGATGGCCGAATACCTGGCTTCCGGCTGCAAGCCGCGCGCCGATTGGCGCATCGGCACCGAGCACGAGAAGTTCGGCTATTGCAAGGACACTCTGAAGCCGCTGCCCTACGAGGGGACGCGCTCGATCCTGGCGGTTCTGGAAGGGCTGCGCGACAGCTATGGCTGGTCGCCGGTGACCGAGGGCGGCAATCTGATCGGTCTCACCAAGGATGGCGCCAACGTCAGCCTTGAGCCCGGCGGTGCAGTGGAGCTCTCCGGCGCCCCGTTGGAGACCATCCACGAGACCTGCGACGAGGTGAACGCCCACCTGCGCGAGGTGAAGGAGATCGCCGACAAGATCGGTGTGGGTTTCATCGGTCTGGGCGCCGCGCCGATCTGGAGCCACGAGGAAATGCCGCTGATGCCCAAGGGGCGCTACCGGCTGATGAACGATTACATGACCAAGGTCGGCACCATGGGCCGCGCCATGATGCGCCGGACCACCACGGTGCAGGTGAACCTCGATTTCGCCTCCGAAGCCGACATGGTGCAGAAACTGCGCGTGGCGCTGGCGCTGCAGCCGGTGGCAACCGCGCTGTTCGCCAACTCTCCCTTCTTCGAGGGCAAGCCCAACGGCCAGAAATCCTGGCGTAGCACCATCTGGCGCCACCTCGACGATGCGCGCACCGGCATGCTGCCCTTCGTCTTCGAGGAGGGCATGGGATTTGAGCGCTACGTGGACTATGCGCTCGATGTGCCGATGTATTTTGTCTACCGCGACGGTCAGTACATCAACGCGCTGGGCCAGTCCTTCCGCGACTTCTTGAAGGGCGAGCTGCCCGCGCTGCCCGGGGAAACTCCGACGCTCAGCGATTGGGCCGATCACCTGACCACCGCCTTCCCCGAGGCGCGGATCAAGAAATACATGGAGATGCGCGGCGCCGATGGCGGCCCCTGGCGCAGGCTCTGCGCGCTGCCCGCCTTCTGGGTTGGCCTGATGTACGAGCAAAGCAGCCTCGATGCGGCCTGGGATCTGGTGAAGGGCTGGGATGCAGAGACCCGCGAGGCCCTGCGCGTGGGCGCTGCCGAACAGGCGCTGCAGGCCGAGGTGGGCGCGATCAAGATGCACGATCTGGCACGGCAGGTTCTGGAAATCTCCGAGGCGGGCCTCAAGGCCCGCGCCCGCGCCGGTGCAGGCGGCATGGTGCCGGACGAGACGCATTTCCTGAGCGCGCTGAAGGAGAGCATCGACAGCGGCAAGGTCCCGGCGGATGAGCTCTTGGAGCATTACCACGGCGACTGGAACGGCGATCTCACGCGCATCTACGCCGAATACAGCTACTGACAGGAAACTGCCGAAGGATTGGAAGGGGGCGCCGCTGAGACGCCCCTTTTTCCTGTTGTCTCGGCTCTTGCGGCGCCTGCAACGCTGGCGCGGGTGGCGCTGCCGCTTGCGGTCTAGGGCGCCTGATCAAGCCAGGGAACCACCGGCTGGCGGGCTTGGGCGTAGCCGGGGACCTGTGCATCCAGCCGGGCTGCAAGATCCGGCAGTCGGCTGACCGGCACCTTGGGAAAGAGGTGATGTTCGCGATGGTAGAACATCAGATAGGCGAGGCGGGCCAGGAACCCGCGTTGGCTCCGTCCTGCCTGTCCGGTCCTGGCCGTGCCCTGATGGGTGATCCAGACTGCAAAGAAGGCGGTCAGACATTGCGCCACGGCCATGGCCGCAAGGTGCAACATCAGGAAACCAGCGCCGCTTGAGACGAAGAGCGCAAGGACCAGGGCAACCCCCAGACCATCGCGCAGCATCCGCAACCGCCATTTGCGACCGCCGCCCTGCCAGCAGTGGCGGATCAGATCGAGCGGAAAGCGCGGACCGTAAAGCAGCACGTCACGGGCGCTCATGTGGCCGCAGTGGCCTTCAAGGTCGCCGGGACCCATGGCGTGGCGGTGGTGTTGCATATGGCTCCAGGCGACCGAGGAATTGCACCCCAGCATCAGAGCGCTGAGCAGATGCAACAACGCGATATCAAACCGCCGGGACAGGCCGAGATTGCCATGGATCGCCTCGTGGTTCAGGCGCAGGGCACAGAGAAAGAACATGAAACTTGCCAAGGCGCCCAGGGGCCAGAGCGGCGAGGCATAGAGCGCCCAGGACAGCGCCAGCCACGGCAGCGGCAGGGTGAGTTCGATCCCCTTTTGCCATGGGCGCAGGTCCAAGAGGTCTTGCCACGGCACGTGGACGGGAGCGGTCTCGCGGGGGTGCATGTCTTTTCCTTTCTTCAGGACCTATGCGGGGCTTGGGACAGGGGGCTGCGGGGCGGGTTGGGTCGGCCGAGCCGCAGTCATGGCCTCGCGGACCACGGCGCGCAGGGTGGCGACGGCATGGGTAAAGCCAAGGCCCAGGCAGATCGCGGCAAAGCCGAGGGCAGGCAAAAGGCTCGCGATGCCCATCGCGGGCAGCAGGCCCCGGCTTCCACTCGTCAGCAACGGGAGCGCTGCACCGATCAGCCCGACGCCGCCCACGGCGATCATGGCATAGCCGGTGGCGATGGTGACGCCCGCCGCCCGCGCGGCGCGGCCCGACTGCGGACAGTCGCCCAAGATGCTGGCGATCTTGAGGATCATCAGGGTCATGGCGGTGACCATGAGAAGGGCAAGGGTGAGGTAGGTTGCGATTTGAAACAGCATGGTGGGGGTCCTTTCGGATCAGAGGGTTTGTTTGTAGAAATCGCGTTCAAGCCGGGCGTAGAGCACGCCGCTGATGCAGCCCCAGACGGGGGCAAAGAAACAGCCGAAGATAAGGTAGATGCTGGAGCCGTCGACGTTGCCTTTGGTCAGGACAGCAATAAGAAAGATCGGCAGAAAGACTGCCAGATGGGTGACAAAGGCAAGCCAAGCCCAGTCGTAGGGCGTCACCCTGTGCTGTGCCATGTAGACCAACATCACCGGGATGCCGACGATCAGATAGACAGGCCCGCCCATTACGGTGGCAAAGGGCGCTATGATGGTTGGTAACCCGGCGATCCCCAGCAGCAGCGGCCCACCAATCATGGCGATGAAGAAGGCGACCGGGTCTACCAGATGGCGGTTTGCCGCCTTTAGAGGGAATGGAGTTTTCTGACTTGCAGTTATTTCTGTCATTTGTGAAATCTCCGGGCAAAATTTTTTGGCGGATCTAGTCGGATTTTCCGCCGGGCAGGAAACGCACCAGTTTCGATCCCATTTTCAGAACCGCCAGATGCACCGCGCGGGGCAGGCGGGAGAAGTCCATGTACCAGTCATCAAACATCTGCATCACACGCAGGGTCTCGCCCATGCGCGCCTTGATGACCTTGGGGGTGTTGTCCTCTTCGGCCTCGGCCATGATCTGTTCCAGGGCGCGCAAGGTGGGGGCGAATTCGCGCTCGCGCCGGGCGGCCACCACCGCATCCACCAGATCGAACATGTCGCGGATCGAGGTGAAATGATCGCGCCGGTCCCCCAGTTGCCGGGAGGATTTGACCAGCCCTTGCGCCTGCAACTCCTTCAGGCCATTGGAGACATTTGACCGCGCCAGGTTCAGCGTGCCGCAGATTTCCTCGGCCGTGAGCGCCTCGGGTGAGATATGCAAGAGCGCATGGATCTGAGCGACCGAGCGATTGACGCCCCATTTGGAGCCCATTTCCCCCCAGTGGAGGATGAAGTTCTGCATAGCGGGGGTGAGGTGCATTCGATCGGTCCTGAAATTTCTGTAATTTCAGAAAATACAGGATTGCGAGTCGTGTCAATGAAAAACGGCGGCAGGAAATCCTGCCGCCGGGTCTTGCGCGTCCGTGAGTGAGGTCGCGTTTTGGGAGGTGTCGGAACCTTACTGGTTCTGCAGCGCTGCCGGGTCCTTGTCGGCGATGTCGTCCCAGTTGGCGTCGGCCTTCTCGATGAAGCCCGCAACATCACCTTCCCAGCGCTTCTGGATGTCTTCCGCCAGGTTCAGGTACAGCTTGTTGTCGACGATTTTCCACAGGGTCGGGTCGCCGTCGAACTTGAAGCCCATGGCCGCACCGAAGGCGCAGTATCCGCCGTATTCCGGCAGGTAGGCTTCGGGGTTCTTTTCAAATGCAACTTTGTTTTCCTCGGAGGCGAAACGATATAGCGCCTCATTGTGGACCGAGGTGATTTTCCAGTTGCCGGGGGTCGGCTCACCAACGGTGAAATAGGCAACCGGGTCATAGCCCTGCAGCGCCAGACCGGTGGAGGAGGCATTGAGCTCAACGCCTGCCGCCATGGCCGACGTCGCCAGGGCAACCGAGAGTGCAACGCCGCTCACGAGGGTCTTGAAAGTGTTCATGGTTCCATCCTTTTCAAAAGAGGCCAGGGACGTAATGCTCCCTATTCTGGCCCAGGGGTCGTTATTCTGTGTGCAACCTGTTGCGGCTGTCACAGCACCCATGTGGAGGCAGAGGCGCTCACGTTCAAAACAACTCATTTTGACTGCGCCTGACGTCCATTTGACTTGTTCATGTCCGCACATCACAAGGCCGCGCGACGGTCGTGAGCACCCCGGTGAAAACTCCGCAGAACGGCCAAAATTGTCGCCTGAACGGACAAGGTTCTGCCAAACCTGAAGAGAGGGTTAACCAATGGATGCTAGGGTTCTGCCTGAGTGT
Source organism: Phaeobacter sp. PT47_59 (assembly GCF_028890025.1). Taxonomy (NCBI): domain Bacteria; kingdom Pseudomonadati; phylum Pseudomonadota; class Alphaproteobacteria; order Rhodobacterales; family Roseobacteraceae; genus Phaeobacter; species Phaeobacter sp. PT47_59. Next base: position 145,303 of record NZ_JARCJL010000010.1, on the reverse strand, counting down.
TCGAGCAAGAGTAGCCATGTTGAAGATCCGCACTGATGCCGAAAAATGGCGGTACATCATCGCCGTATCCGCCATGGCGACCGTGCTCTCCGTGCTTTTGACCTGGGTGCTGCTGGGGGACAATCTGACGGTCGATATGCTGCGCGCGGCGATTCTCGGACCCTTGCTGATTGCGCCGCCCGCCTGCCTGATGTCCGCCCGCCGATCGCTGGAGATCTATCGTCTCAACCAGCGGCTGGAGCATCTCCTGGCCCATGATCAGATGACCAACCTGCTGACCCGCAGTCATTTCATGCGTCAGATGCATGAGATGGAGTCGGATTTCAGGGGTAGCTTCCTGATGCTGGATATCGATCTGTTCAAGAAGGTGAATGATACCTACGGCCATCTGGTCGGGGATGAGGTGATCCGCCAAGTGGCCGGGGTGATCCAGGATCATGTGCGCCGGGACGGGTTGGCGGCCCGCTACGGGGGCGAGGAATTCGTGGTCTGCCTGCCGCAACAGGACATGGAGGAGGCGGTCAAGCGCGCCGAAGAGATACGCCAGGCGGTGGAACGGAAGACCGTGAAGGTTTCGGGGGCGAACCTTGGCTGTACGATCTCCATCGGGCTTGGCTATGCCGATGGCCGCAAGACGGTTGAAGAGGTCCTCAAACGCGCCGATGAAGCGCTATATGCCGCCAAGAAGCAGGGCCGCAACCGGGTCAGCCTGCCACGGCAGGAGGCGGCCTAGATCCTATTTCTGGCCGATCTTTGGCTCGGTTCCCGCGCGAAGGCGCGCGATATTCTCGGAATGGCGCCAAAAGACGATCGCTGTCAGCGCAATGGTCAGGGCTACGACCTGTGGCGCGCCCAGCATCATAGCCCAGATTGGCGCCGCCAGCGCCGAAAGCAGCGCCGAGGCCGAGGACATGCGGGTCACCGCCGCGCCCGCCAGCCATGTCAGACAGGCTGCCACGCCCACGGGCCAGGCCAGCGCCAGCATCAGCCCCAGGAAGGTTGCAACCCCCTTGCCGCCCTTGAACCCCAGCCAGACCGGGAAGCAATGCCCCAGAAAGGCCGCAAGACCGGCCAGTTGCGCCGCATCCTCGCCAGCCATCAGGCGGGCCAGAACCACGGCGACGGCGCCCTTGCCGCCGTCCAGCAAGAGCGTCAGGAGTGCAGCCAGTTTCGAGCCTGTGCGCAGCACATTGGTGGTGCCGATATTGCCCGATCCGATCTCGCGCAGGTTGCCCAGCCCCATCAGGCGGGTCAGCACCAGACCGAATGGAATGGACCCCAGCCCATAGCCCACAACGGCCCAGAGCAAGAGTTGCACGAGGGAGGTTTCAAGGTTCGGCATCAGTCTCTCCGGAAGACGGGCGTGCCCGCCACATAGGTTGCCAGCACTCTGCCCTGCATCCGCTGCCCGTCAAAGGGGGTATTCTGCGATTTCGACTTCAGCGTGAAGCGATCGAGCACAAAGGGCACATCGGCATCGAACAGGATCAGGTCCGCAGGAGCCCCCGCCGCCAGTCGGCCAGAGGGCAGGCCCAGGCGTTTCGCCGGGTTCAGCGACATGGCCCTGAACAGGGTCGGAAGATCCAAGAGTTCGGCATGATAAAGGCGCAAGGCCGCGGGCAGCAGGGTCTCCAGCGCGACAGCGCCGGCGGCGGCTTCCTCAAAGGGCAGGCGCTTGCTCTCCTCGTCCTGCGGGGTGTGCATCGAAGAGATCGTATCGATCAGCCCGGTGCGCACTGCCTCGATCACCGCCAGCCGGTCCTCTTCGGATCTGAGCGGCGGCTTCACCTTGAAGAAGGTGCGGTAGTCGGCAACATCGAGTTCATTCAGTGTCAGGTGATGGATCGAGGTGCCAGCGGTGATATCAAGTCCGTTGGCCTTGGCGCGTTCCAGCGCGGGCAGGGCGCGGGCGGTGGTGATCTGGTCGGCGTGATAGCGCGCGCCGGTCATCTCCAGAAGCGCGATGTCGCGGTCCAGCCCCATACGTTCCGCCATCGGGGAAACCGCAGGCAGGCCGCGCAGGGTGGCGAACTTGCTGCTGCTGGCGGCAGTACCTGCGCTCAGGACCGGTTCCTGCGGGTGGGCAATGACCAGCGCTCCGCAGCTACGGGCATAGGTCAGCGCGCGGGAAAACACCTTGGTATTGGCCACCACGTGATCGCAGTCGGAAAAGGCAACGGCGCCCGCATCCATCAGAAAGCCGATCTCGGTCATCTCGCGCCCCTCGCGCCCCTTGGTGAGGGCGGCCATGGGCAACACATTGACCGGCGCATCCGCCTGGGCGCGGCGGGTGACGAATTCCAGCGTTTCGGGGCTGTCGATGGCGGGGCTGGTGTCCGGCCGCGTCACCATGGTGGTGACCCCGCCCGCCGCCGCCGCAAGGCCTGCGGTCTTGTAGCTTTCCTTGTGGCGCTCGCCCGGCTCGCAGACCTTTACGCCGATATCGACGATACCGGGCGCCAGGCATTTGCCGCCGCAATCGACGACCTCGGCCTTTTCGGGGTCAATGTTTCGTGCGCGAAACAGCTGCTCTGCCTGCGTACCCTCGGGCAGGATTTCGGCAATCTGACCGTCCGTTACCAGAACGGCCCCCGGCGCATCCGTTCCGGCCTCGGGGGCGATCAGGCGGGCATTGAGGAAAAGAGTGGTCATGCGCGGGCTCTTTCGATGGCTGAGAGGGTAGAGGCCGGATCGGCCTGGTATTTGATCAGGTGCTTGTCGCCACCCGTGGTGATGACCTGCACATAGCCGCCCATGGAACGGAGCGTTTCGATCTCAGGCAGCGGCACGCGGCGTTCGGCCGGGCCGGTCAGCTCCCCATCCGCGATGCGCCAGACGACGGCCAGTTCCTCGCTCGCCAGATACCAGCCGCGAAAGGAGATGGCGGCAAGTCCGCCGATGGCACCGGTCCAGATATGCGGATTGCCTGCGGCCCAGAGGACCCCCATGCCCGCCGCCATGGCAAAGGCGGCCATCCAGGCATGGGCGCGGATATAGGCGCTGCGGTCGGGGGTGAAGGTGATCTCATCCATATCAGGCCACCAGCAGGTAGAGGACAAGGAAGATCAGCCCCATCACCACGGCAAAGAGCGTGGCGCCGATGCGGCGCGCCTCGGCGCGGGCCTGGCGCGGCGGCAGTTTGGGCGCGGAATAGGGCTTGGCGCTGTCGGTCTTGATCGGCGGCGCGGTCCAGGTGGTGCCGGGGATGCCATAGGTGGCAAAAAGCTGGATCTGATCGGCGGGCGTCAGCCGCATCTCGCGCCCGCCAAAGGCACGCGAGCGGATCGCCATCACATGGCCGTCGAGCGCATCAAGGCGCTCCCGGTCCGCCGCGACCTGTTCTTCGGGCACGCCCATGCCCTCGGTCAGGTATCCTGTCAGGCCGATCTCCTCCAGGTCGCTCACCGGGAAGATATCGACCTGCTCCATGTCAAGCATGTCGATCCCCAGCACCTGCGCCAGGGCGCCGGGCTCTTTCAGGAAGGCCGCCTGTTCGGGGCGCATATCGAGCCGGAACAGACGGATCGCGCCATGTTCGCCCGCCGGGATATGGATGACGCCCTCCATCCGGGTCAGCCCGCCTGTTCCATGCGGTCGGCGCGAAGGTTGCGGGCCAGCAGGTCCATCGCCGCCATGCGCACGGCGACGCCCATCTCCACCTGTTCCTGGATGACCGAGCGGTTGATGTCATCGGCGATGGTGCCGTCGATCTCCACCCCGCGGTTCATCGGGCCGGGGTGCATGACGATGGCATCGGGCTTGGCCAGCGCCAGTTTTTCGGCGTCCAGCCCGTAGCGGTGGTAGTATTCGCGCTCGGATGGGATGAAGCCGCCGTCCATGCGCTCTTTCTGAAGGCGCAGCATCATCACCACGTCCACATCCTTCAGGCCTTCGCGCATGTCGTCATAGATCTCGGCGCCGAATTCGGCGAAATCACCAGGCACCAGGGTCGGCGGACCGATCAGGCGGATGCGGTTTTCCATCTTGCCCAGAAGGATCAGGTTCGAACGCGCCACGCGGGAATGGGCAATGTCGCCGCAGATCGCGATGTTGAGCCGATGCAGCCGCCCCTTGGCACGCCGGATCGTCAGCGCATCGAGCAAGGCCTGCGTCGGGTGCTCATGCCGCCCGTCGCCCGCGTTCAGCACCGCGCAGTTCACCTTTTGCGCCAGAAGGTCCACGGCGCCAGAATGGGGGTGGCGCACCACCAGAAGATCGGGATGCATGGCGTTCAGCGTCATCGCCGTGTCGATCAGCGTTTCACCCTTTTTGATGCTGGACGCCTGCATCGCCATGTTCATCACATCCGCGCCAAGACGCTTGCCGGCCAGCTCGAAACTGGCCTGGGTACGGGTGGAGTTCTCAAAGAACATGTTGATCTGCGTCAGCCCCGCCAGCACGTCCGAGTGTTTTTCGGGGCGGCGGTTCAGATCCACGTAAGTATCGGCCAGATCCAGGATCTCGGTGATCTCATGGGGCTTCAGGTGCTCGATCCCCAAAAGATGACGGGCTGCAAAACTGGGGCCGGGGGCTGCTGGGGAAACATGAGACATGAGGCGGGCTCCGCGCTGTTTGCGCGCCCTTATAGGCGGGGCGGCAAGGTCCGGCAAGGCGCTCCTGTATCGCTGCAGCCCGCGCGCCTGTTACCTCTTGTCCCGGCGCGCAAGTCTGTGGTTCCGCTTGGCGTCTGGGCAGAGTAGCTTTGCGCCATGGAATCGGCATTGGACTATTACAGCGCCCGGGCTTTGCTGGCCTGGCAGATCGAACTGGGCGCAACCGAGGCCCTGTGCGAAGAGCCTGTCAATCGCTACGAGCTGGAGCAGCAGGCGCCCAAAGCCGCCAGCGATGCGCGGCCCGATGCGGTGAAGCCCGGCCAGATCCAGCGCCCGCCCAAGGTCGACCCGGTGGAGCTTGCCCAAAAGGCTGCGCGCGGGGCGACCGCCCTGCCTGCCCTGCGCGAGGCGATGGCGGGGTTCGATCATTGCGAGCTGAAACGCGGCGCGCGCAACCTGGTGTTCTCGGACGGTCAGGCCGGCGCGCGCGTGATGATCATCGGAGAGGCGCCGGGCCGCGATGAGGATCGCGAGGGACGTCCTTTCGTGGGCCGCGCCGGGCAGCTTCTGGACAAGATGCTGGGCGCCATTGATCTGGCCCGCGACAAGAACGTCTATATCACCAATGTGCTGCCCTGGCGCCCGCCGCAGAACCGCGATCCGCTGCCAGCTGAAATCGCGATGATGGTGCCTTTCCTGAAACGCCACGTTGAGCTGGCCGAACCCGAAGTGCTGGTCTTGATGGGCAATATCAGCTGTCAGGCGGTGCTAGGCAAACGCGGCATCACCCGTCTGCGCGGGGAGTGGGATCAGGTCTGGGGAAAGCCGGTCATTCCGATGTTCCACCCGGCCTATCTGCTCCGCCAGCCCGCCCAGAAACGCGCCGCCTGGGCCGATCTTCTGGAGCTGAAGGCGCGGCTGACGGCCCTGTGATGAGAATTCGCCCATGAAAATCCTTGCCTTCTCCGACCTGCACCTGGCCCGCGCCCGCGCCGCCGATCTGGTTGCCGCCAGTGGCGACGCTGACCTCGTGGTGGGCGCCGGGGACTTCTGCAACGCGCGGCAGGGTCTGGATGAGGCGATGGAGCTGCTCTCGGGCATCGCCGCGCCCATGGTGATGGTGGCAGGCAATGCCGAAAGCGCCGATGAGCTGCGCGCCGTAGCACCCGCAAACGCCCATGTGCTGCACGGGGAAGGTGTGACAATCGAGGGCGTGACCTTCTGGGGGCTGGGCGGCGGCGTGCCGGAAACGCCTTTTGGCGCCTGGTCCTGGGATCTACCCGAGGCGGCGGCCGAGGCGCTGCTGGCGCCCTGCACGCAGGCGGATGTTCTGGTCACCCATTCGCCGCCCAAGGGGCTTGGCGATCTGACCTCCACCGGCCTCTCGGTCGGCTCTACCGCGATCCGGGCCGCGATCGAACGGCTGCAGCCGCAGCTGGCCCTTTTTGGGCACGTGCACGAGGCCTGGGGTGCCAGGGGGCAGATTGGCCGCACCGCCTTTGCCAACCTTGGACCCACGGCCAATTTCTTCGAGGTAGACAATGATTGATCCTTTGACCCTTCTTGCCTTTGTGCCCGCAGCGCTGGCGCTGAACCTCACGCCGGGGGCGGATATGATGTTCTGCCTTGGCCAGGGCTTGCGATCCGGACGTGGTGCCGCGGTGGCGGCCAGTGCCGGGATCACGGCGGGCTGTTTCGTGCATGTGGTGCTGGCGGGCCTCGGCCTGGGGGCTGCCGTAGCGGCGGTGCCGGGGCTGTTCGACGTGATCCGCTGGATCGGGGTGGCCTATCTCCTGTACCTGGCCTGGACCACCTTTCGCAGCGGGCCGGTAACGGGCGATGCCCCGGCGGTGCCCGCCGCGCGCGCCTTCCGCTCTGGCTTTCTGGTCAATCTCACCAACCCCAAGGTGATCCTCTTCGTTTTGGCCTTCATCCCGCAGTTCGTGGTGCCCGAGGCCGGACCGGTCCTGATGCAGTTCCTGGTCTTCGGCGCGATCCTTTCCATTGGCGGTTTCGTGATCAACGGCTTGGTCGGGATCTTTGCGGGCCAGGCCGGGCGGCGGCTGATCACCAACCCCGTGGCCGGGCGCTGGCTGGGGCGTATCTCTGGCGGTATCTTCGCGGGCCTCGCGCTGCGGCTCGCCATTCTTGAAAAAGCATGAGGTTCATAAGCCATGTCCCGTATCGATGAGAGCAAGGACTTCATCCCCGTCCGCATCGCCATCCTGACCGTCTCTGACAGCCGATCCCTGGAAGAGGACCGTTCGGGGCAGGTGCTGGTGGACCGTTTGACCGAGGCGGGTCATGTGTTGGCGGATCGCAAGATCCTGCCGGATGAGCGGGACCAGATCGCCGATCAGCTGCGCGCCTGGGTGGCCGACCCGGAGGTGGATGTTGTGATCTCGACTGGCGGCACCGGCCTCACCGGGCGCGACGTTACGGTGGAGGCGCACCGGGATGTCTATGAAAAAGAGATCGACGCCTTCGGCACGGTGTTCACCATAGTTTCCATGCAGAAGATCGGCACCTCGGCGGTGCAGTCGCGGGCCACGGGCGGTGTTGCAGGGGGCACCTATCTGTTCGCGCTGCCCGGCAGCCCTGGCGCCTGCAAGGATGGCTGGGACGAAATCCTGGGCAAGCAGCTCGATTTCCGCCACCGCCCCTGCAATTTCGTCGAAATAATGCCCCGTTTGGATGAACATCTGCGACGGAAGTGATCCGCGCCTGCGTGTAAGCTCGTAAAGGGTATGTTCAGTTGCTATCTTTTCAGGTGGGCGATCGCCCCTGCCTGGGTGTTGGTTTGGGAAATATCGGCAGCATTTGCCACCGGAAGGAAAAGACATGCGGTTTCTGCGGCATAGTTTGATGGGCCTGTTTTTGGCAGCGCTGACGCTGGGCCTGCTGGCCTGGGCGGGATCGCTGGTGATGGGCGCGATTGAGGCACGGATGAATGCCGAGCCGCGCACGCCGCCTGCCCGCGAACGCATCTTTGCGGTGCGCGTGGTGACGGCGGATGAACAGACCATCGCGCCTGAACTCATCGCCTTTGGCCGCATCGAAAGCCGCCGCACCCTGGAACTGCGCACCGCGCTGGGCGGCCGGGTGATCCATCTTTCCGACCATTTCGAAGAGGGCGGGCGCGTCGATGAAGGCGCGCTTTTGGTGCAGATCGACCCGGCGGATGCGCAGGCGGCACTGGACCGGGCCGAGGCGGACATGCTGGATGCCGAGGCCGAGGAGCGCGATGCGGGCCGGGCCTTGGTACTGGCCAATGATGAACTCGCCGCCTCGCAGGATCAGGCGGAGCTGCGCCAGAAGGCCTATCAGCGGCAATTGGACCTGGAGGAACGCGGTGTCGGCACCGCCGCGACCGTGGAAACCGCGGCCCTTGCGGCAGCACAGGCGCGCCAGGCGGTGATTTCGCGCAGGCAGGCGGTGTCGCAGGCCGAGGCACGTGTCGATCAGGCCAAGACCCGCGTCGCCCGGGCCGAGATCGCTCTGGAGACTGCGCGGCGTGATCTGGCCGATACCACCATCACGGCGGCCTTCAGCGGCACCTTGCAAGCGGTGACCCTGGTGGAAGGGCGGCTGGTCTCTGCCAATGAAAAACTGGCCGAGTTGGTGGATCCGGACCGGCTGGAGGTCGCCTTTCGCGTCTCCACCTCGCAATATGCGCGGCTTTTGGATGAGGCGGGCCGCCTGATTGAAGCGCCGGTGAAGGTGATGCTGGATGCCGCGGGGGCGGCGCTGTCGGCCACGGGCACGCTGTCGCGTGTCAGCGGCGCGGCGGGGGATGGGCAGACCGGGCGCCTGGTCTATGCCCGTCTGGATGCGGCGCCGGGCTTCAAACCGGGCGATTTCGTCACCGTTTCCGTGACCGAGCCGCCGGTCGAACGCGTGGTGCGCGTGCCCGCCTCGGCGCTGGGCAGCGATGGTGCGGTTCTGGTCCTGGGCGCGGATGACCGGCTGGAGACGCTTCCGGTGGACCTGGTGCGTCGGCAGGGCGACGATGTGCTGATCCGCGGCGCGGGGCTTGCCGGGCGCGACGTGGTTATGGGGCGCACGCCCCTGTTGGGTGCGGGGATCCGGGTGCGGCCGCTGCGGCTGGGGGCCGATGCACAGGTCGTGGCGCCGGAACCGGAGCTGATCGAACTGACAGAGGATCGCCGCGCCAAACTTGTCGCCTTTGTGGAGGGCAACACGCGCATGCCAGAGGAGGCGCGCAAGCGGGTGCTGGCTAAGCTTGCGGAACCTTCGGTGCCCGCGCAGCTGGTGAACCGTATCGAAACCCGGATGGGGGGCTGATCCATGCGCGATCTGTCCCGGCCCGCGGGCGGTATCCTGAGCTATTTCACCCGTCACCGCACGGCGGCGAACCTCCTGCTGGTGATCCTGCTGGTGCTGGGCGCTGCGGCGATCCCGAACATGCGGGCGCAGTTCTTCCCGGATGTGATCGTCGAGAATGTCACCGTGCGGGTGCAATGGGACGGCGCCGGGCCTGAGGATGTGGACAGCGCCATCGTGCAGGCGCTGGAGCCTGCCCTATTGGCGGTTGACGGGGTCGAGGAAAGCAGCGCGATCTCGCGGGAAGGGCTGGCGACCATCACGCTGGACTTCGAACCGGGCTGGGACATGTCGCGCGCCGCCGATGACGTGCAGACCGCCGTAAGCCTGGTCACCACCCTGCCGGAAGAATCCGAGGAACCGACTGTCAAACGCGGCGCCTGGCGGGATCGTGTGACGGACGTTGTGATCACCGGCGATATCGGCCCGGCGCAGCTGGGCCTGTTTGCCGATGAGCTGGTCGTGCGCCTGTTCGAGGTTGGCGTCACCCGCACCACCATTCGGGGCGTCGCCGCGCCCGAAACCATTGTCGAGGTGCCCTCGGCTTCGCTGATCACCCATGATGTCAGCATGTCCGAGATCGCCACGGCAATCGCGGCTGAAGTGACTGCCGATCCCGCAGGAGACGTGACGGGCGCAAATGCCCGCGTGCGCACTGGGCGCGAGAAACGCAGCCCCGATGAAATCGCCGGGATCGTGCTGCGCACCAATGCGGATGGATCTGTGCTGACCATCGGCGATGTGGCGCGGGTCCGGGTCGAAGGCGTGGATCGCGCGCGATCCTACTTCGTGGGCGACAGCCCGGCCATGTCGATCCGGGTGGACCGTTCGGATCAGGGCGATGCCATCGGCATTCAGCACACCGTGGAAAAGGTCGTTGGCGAATTGCAGCAGAGCCTGCCGCAGGGCGTCAGTGCCGACCTGATCCGCACCCGGGCAGAGGCGATCTCGGACCGGTTGAACATCCTGGTCGACAACGGTCTGATGGGGCTGGGCCTGGTGCTGGTCCTGTTGTTCCTGTTCCTCAATGTGCGCATCGCCTTCTGGGTGGCGGCGGGCATACCGGCGGCGATGTTTGCCGCCGTGGCGCTGATGTATGCGGCCGGGCTGACCATCAACATGGTCTCCCTCTTCGGGTTGATCATCACGCTTGGTATCGTGGTCGATGATGCCATCGTGGTGGGGGAGCACGCCGATTTCCGGGTGCGTCGTCTCGGCGAACCCCCGGTGCAGGCGGCCGAAAACGCCGCCCGGCGCATGGCGATGCCGGTCTTTGCCGCGACGCTGACCACGATCATCGCCTTCTTCGGGCTGACGTTTATCGGCGGGCGGTTTGGCGATCTGATCCGCGACATCCCCTTCACGGTGATCGCGGTGCTGGCGGCCTCTTTGGTGGAGTGTTTCCTGATCCTGCCCAATCACATGGCCCATGCCCTGGCGCATGGACAGCAGCGGCATTGGTACGACTGGCCGAACCGGGCGGTGAACAGCGGTTTCCGCTGGCTGCGAGACACCCTGTTCCGCCCGCTGATGGGCCTGGTGGTGCGGGCGCGTTACGTGGTGTTGGCGGGGGCTGCGGTGATCCTGGCCAGCCAGTTGGCGTTGTTCATCGGCGGCGATGTGAAATGGCGCTTCTTCAACGCGCCGGAGCGGGGATCGGTCACCGGCAACTTTGCCATGGCGGAAGGTGCTACCCGCGAAGACACGCTGGCGATGATGCGCGAGATGCAGCGCGCGACCGAGGCGCTGGGCGCCGAATATGCCGAACGCTATGGCCGCAACCCGCTGGACTTCGTCATGGCCGAGGTCGGCGGCAATGCCGGGCGCGGCCTGTCGGGCGTCGATGCCAAGGACGAGGATCTCTTGGGTGGCATCTCGATCGAGTTGATCGACGCGGATCTGCGGCCCGAGTATTCCAGTTTTGCCTTTGTTGCCGAGTTGCAGGACCGGGTGGAACGCCACCCGATGGTCGAGACGATCTCCTTCCGCAGCTGGCGCTCGGGGCCGGGGGGCGATGCGCTGGATGTGCAGTTCTACGGCGCCGAGGTGCAGACCCTGAAAGCCGCATCCGAGGATCTGAAAACCGCTGTCCTGCGGTTCCCCGAGGTCTCGGCGGTGGAGGACAACCTTGCCTATGACAAGGAAGAGCTGATCCTGGATCTGACCCCGCAGGGGCAGGCGCTGAACTTTACCATCGACAGCCTGGGCCGGGCCCTGCGCGCGCGCCTGAACGGCATCGAGGCGGCCACCTATCCGGAGGGGCCGCGCAGCGCCACCATCCGCGTGGAGCTGCCGGAAGGCGAGCTGACGGCGGATTTCCTCGAACGCACCCTGATGCGGGCGCCGAATGGCAGCTACGTGCCCCTGGCCGATATCGTCTCGGTCAGCCAGCGCAGCGGCTTTTCCACCGTGCGGCGGGAAAACGGCATTCGGGTGATCAGCGTCACAGGCGACATTTCCGAGGACGACCCGGCGCGCGCCGAAGCGGTGATCAAGGCGCTGGAAGAAGAGATTCTGCCCAATATCGCCAGCGAACGGCAGGTCGAGTGGCGTCTGTCCGGTCTAAGCGAACAGGAAGACACCTTCCTGTCGGAGGCGGGCACCGGTCTGATCCTGTGCCTCACGGGCATCTACCTGGTGCTGGCCTGGATCTTTGCCAGCTGGACGCGGCCCCTGGTGGTGATGGCGATCATTCCCTTTGGCCTGGTGGGCACGATCTGGGGCCATTACATCTGGGAGGTGCCGCTCAGCATGTTCACGGTGGTGGGCCTTCTGGGCATGACCGGGATCATCATCAACGATTCCATTGTGCTGGTGACCACCATCGACGACTACGCCAAAGAGCGCGGGCTGGTGCCGTCGATCATCGACGGCGCGGCGGACCGGTTGCGGCCGGTGATGCTGACCACGCTGACCACGGTGCTGGGGCTGGCGCCCTTGATGTACGAAAGCTCGCAACAGGCGCAGTTCCTGAAACCGACGGTAATCACCCTGGTCTACGGGCTTGGCTTTGGCATGTTCCTGGTGCTGCTGGTGGTGCCTGCGCTGGTGGCCGTGCAGCGGGACGCCTCGCACCCGCTGGCCTCGCTGCGGCGGGCGCTGCGCTCACGCGGGCGGGCGCATACGCGGGGTCTGCGCGGGTTGATCGTGGGGTCTGGTCTGGCGCAGCTGGGCTGGCTGGCCGTGACGATGGGCTGGGCCATGGCAACAGGCGCCTTGCATCCGATGCTGCGCGGTGTGTTGTCGGGCGTCGCCCCCGCCCTTGCAGGGATGGATCCCATCAAGGCGGGGCTGGTCCTGTTCCTGATCGGATCGGCGGTGCTGGCGCTGGTGACCTATCTCGTGGGGGCGCTCATTCACGCCATGAGATCGCGCCAGCGAGACCGGGCCAGCAGGGCGACCTCGGCCACCTGATCGATCAGCTCCAGCCCGCTGGCAGAGAGGCTGTCGACGGCGACCCAATCGGCCTGCAAGGCATCGTCGTCGGGCGTCGGCGTGCCGGTCACGTAATCGCAGAGAACCGCCGTCAGCAGGTAGTGATGGGAAATACCCTCGGCTCCGCCCGCAGGGTCGGGCAGGATCACATCCACATTGGTGAGATATTCCAGCGGGCGGGCCTGCACGCCGGTTTCCTCGTGCAATTCACGCGCAGCGGCCTCCAGCGCGGTTTCGCCCCATTCCACATGGCCGCCGGGAAAACCCCACCAGCCCGCGCTGGGGGGATTGCGGCGCTGAACCAGGATGACGCTGTCACGGCCCGCAACGCGGCGGCACACGACCGCCAAGGCGCCCAAGACCGGGCGGCTCATCCGGCGTCACAGCCCTGGATATCGACCGCATGGTTTTGGCCCAGCACGGTGATGCGCAGGTTGGAGCGATCAATGGCTGCGGGGCTGTTCTGGGTTGCGGGCAGAAACTCGGTACTGGCAAGAAGGAAGCCGCCGCTGCGCCGGGCGCTGGTCTCTCCGGCCACCAGATGAGGGGTGCCGGGCTCGATCACGGCGAGCTCCTCTCCGCCGGCGCTGGGCATCTGGATGCGCGCCTCGACCTTCAGCCCGTAGCGGCCGGGCGTCAGCGAACAGGTGGCGGAGGTGACCCCCGCCTCGGCCGCCGAATAGGGGCGCGAGGCCAGAGCCGCCACAATGGCCGGGTTGCGCCGGGCCTCGGGCTGGAGCCGGTGGTCGAACTTCAATTCGGAGGGCACGCAGACATCCTTGCAGATGCCCAGTTCCATGCGCCCCTTGAGACGGACCGGTTTGCCGGGCTGTTTCGGGGTGATCTCGACCGGCAGAATGACCTGGTCGTGATAGCCGATGGTGCGGTACCCCGCAGACATGAAGACCTCGGGCGCGGGCCAGGTCATCTCGACCGCGCCGATATTGCGCGACCCCCGCCAGGAAAACCGCGGCGGAATGCCCGCATCGCCTGGCGTGCGCCAGTAGGTCTTCCAGCCCTCCGACAGGGTCAACCGCAGGGCCCCCATATAGGTGCCCCGGCTGGTGAGCCCGCCATCAAGGATTTCGATCTGCACAAGATCCGACGGCGCCAGCGCCTCTGTGGCCTCTGCGGCATGTCCCAAGGGCGCCAGCGCAAGAAGGGCGAACAAGGTCGCAGCGGCGCGGCGCCTGAGTGGCGTGTTCAGGGCACGGCGAAGCAGGGGCGCGGCGCTGGAAGGCCGTTCAGGAGCGTGGGGAGGTTGCATGATCATCATAATACCATAGATGCGTATTCTATGAGTAAATGCCAAGTCACGAAGCGGTCAGAATGTGCCTGGCCGGGCTGCACCAATGTCGCAGGCGGGTCTTTGCCGAGCCGCGCCCTTGCACCAACTGGCCGCGGGTTGCATGCTGGCCCCATGCCGTTTGGGTCGAACCGGCCGGTCCGCACAGCACGCAGACAGAAAGACAAACGAAATGGATCTTACAGGTAAACTCTTGATCGCCATGCCCGGCATCGGCGATCCGCGGTTTGAACATTCGGTGGTGTTTCTGTGCTCGCACAGCGAGGAGGGCGCCATGGGGCTGATCGTGAACAAGACGGCGCCGGAGGTAAAACTGGGCAGCCTTTTGGAGCAGTTGGAGATCAAGGCGGACCCCGAAGCGGCGGCGCTGCCGGTGCGTTTCGGTGGCCCGGTGGAGACACAGCGGGGCTTTGTGCTGCACTCGGACGAGTATGAATCGCGGGTAAATTCGCTGGAAATACCCGGGGGATTCGCCATGACGGCGACGCTGGACATTCTGGAGGATATCGCCGAGGGGCGTGGCCCGGACAAGCTGACGGTGATGCTGGGCTATGCAGGCTGGGGGCCGGGGCAGCTGGAGGGCGAGATCGTCGCCAATGGCTGGCTGACGGCTGAGGCCAGTAGCGAGTTGCTGTTCGATATGGCGGATCTGGACAAGTGGGAAGCGGCGCTGAGGTCGCTGGGGGTTGATCCGGTATCCCTCTCGGCCAGTGCCGGGACCGCCTGATCGGGCAGGGAGGTCGACCGCAAGGGGCGCGCTCCCGCGCCTTGTCACACCCATCACAGATGGGCGGACACGCCTTGGGCCTGGCGCCGCGCTGATGCGCGGCGCGGTTGCGTTTCTGGGCGGCCCGCTGCCTGATCGCTACCGGATCACCGGCCTTTGCACACGGCTGCACAGCTTTGCGGCGGCGGAGCCAAAGGTCACCTGAAGGCACCTGTCAGGGGCGGATGTAGGAGAAGCCCTGCTCCTGCAATTCCACCAGGCGGACAACACCGGAGGGTACGATCGAAGCCTCATCCATGAGGGCAACCTCCTTGCCGGCCTTCTCGCTCATCTTGCGGTGGGTGTTGCCGCAGGCCGAGAAGGAGAGCTGATCGATTTCCAGGCTCATGGCGGAAATGCGATCCGCGACGGGGCTTTTGCCTGGGATCAGCATGTTGAGGCCGGGGCCATAGGCAACCACTTCGACCACGGCAGTATCGCCTTGGGACGTGTAGTAGTTCGTCAGGTTCTGCACGTTGTTCAGCGCCATGTTCATGACCTTGGGGTCGTTCTGGTTCACGTGAACCGCGACGTGATGGATCTTTCCCTCGGCCAGGGCCTCGCCTGTCCAGCCCGTGCCAAGTCCGGCTGCTAGGACCGCAGCCGCCAGTAGATGTTTCATGATGTTCCTCCGTATAGTGAAGCTAGGGTAGTCCGGTTCTGGCTTTATGCATAGAGACTGACGAATATGTGAATGCATTCTTCGTGACGGGTTCTAAGGGCTGCCCTCGCCTGTGGCGGAACCGCGCCGCGCGCCCGCGCGGCGCCGGGCCCAACCCTGAGGGGCATATCTCATATGTCCCGCAAGGGGCGGGAGCAGTCCGATCTGGAATGGAGTGCCGTCAGTCCCGTGGGGCCGCGGCCCGGCGCAGGCGGTCGTTGATCGCAACACCCAGCCCGCGATCGGGGACAGGGGCGACGGCAATCGGCTGGCTCAGGGCGTCCAGCCGGTGCAGGTGATCAAAGAGATTGGCCGCCGCCTCGGACAGGTCTCCGGTTTCCGAGAGGTTGAGATCGCAGGCCATGGGACCAAAGCCCAGCAGGACTTCTCCCTCCAGGGCCGTCTGCGCCTCAAGCCGGACGCGGGCCTTTGGCGCATAATGCGACAGGAGCTGCCCCGGCGCGGTCAAGGGGTCGGCCGCATTGCGCTGCGCAAGGGGCTGGCCGATGACCGCTTCGATCTCCTCTGCCGCCAGACCGCCGGGCCGCAGCAGGACAGGTTCCGGTCCGGCCAGGCCGAGGATGGTCGATTCCACCCCAACACCGCAGGGTCCATCATCCACCACGGCAGCGATCTTGCCCTTCAGACCGGCCAGCACATGGGCTGCCGTTGTCGGGCTGATGCGACCGGAGGGGTTGGCAGAGGGCGCCGCCACCGGTCCGCCCACATGGGCAAGCAGGCGCAGGGCGGTGGGATGGGCGGGCACCCGTACCGCCAGGGTCTCAAGCCCCGCCGTCACGAGGCTGGAAACGCCATGGCCCGCGCGCAGGGGCAGCACCAGGGTCAGCGGGCCGGGCCAGAAGGCCGCTGCCAGCCGTTCGGCCATATCGCTCCACTGTACCAGCTCTTGCGCCGCCGCGACCGAGTGCACATGGGCAATCAGAGGATTGAAGCTGGGGCGCCCCTTGGCCGCATAGACCGCTGCCACAGCCGTGCCATTGCGCGCGTCGGCGCCCAGGCCATAGACGGTCTCGGTCGGGAAGGACACCAATTGCCCCGCCTTCAACAGCTCGGCGGCATGGATCAGATCCTGATCCGAGGGGCCGAGGATTTCCGTGATTTGGCTGCACATGGCGGGTGACGCGGCGTTTTGGTTGATTGAAAAGGGCGAGTGGATAGGTAATCCAACAGGCCGCGAGATATAAGGGGCCTCGTATGTGTTGCCAAGTCTGGGTTAAGACTGTTGCGCAGATGAGAGCACCCAAGAGGACCCCAAGAGGACGCCAATGACCTTCCGTTCCCCCGTTAGCGAGTATGAATTCCTGCTCAACCATATCATCGGTTTCGACCGGGTCGCCGCGACCGAGCGGTTTAGCGAGGCCTCGGACGACATGGTCTCTGCCATCCTGAACGAGGCGGGCAAGATGTGCGACGAGGTGATGGCGCCGCTGCAACGGCCGGGCGATCTCAACCCGGCCTATCTGGAGAACGGTGTCCTGCGCACCTCGCCCGGCTTTGCCGAGGGCTGGAACGCCATCGCCGAGGGCGGCTGGATCGGCATGAGCGCGCCGCAGGAACATGGCGGCATGGGGCTGCCGATGACCTTGACCTCGGCGGTCAATGAAATGATGTCGGGGGCCTGCCTCTCGCTGCAGCTGGCGCCCTTGATGAGCCAGGGCCAGATCGAGGCGCTGGATCACCACGCTTCGGATGCGCTGAAGGAGCTTTACCTGCCGAAACTGATCTCGGGCGAATGGACCGGCACCATGAATCTGACCGAGCCGCAGGCCGGATCGGATGTGGGGGCGCTCAGTTCCAAGGCGGAACCCAATGGCGATGGCACCTATGCGGTCAGCGGCCAGAAGATCTTCATCACCTGGGGCGACAATGATTTCGCCGGGAACATCTGCCACCTGGTGCTGGCACGGCTGCCCGACGGCGCGCCGGGCACCAAGGGGATTTCACTGTTCCTGGTGCCCAAGTATCTGCCGGATGAGAATGGCGTGCCCGGCAAGGCCAACAGTCTCAAGGTGGTCAGCCTCGAACATAAATTGGGCATCCACGGCAGCCCCACCTGCGTGATGCAGTATGACGGTGCCACCGGCTGGCTGGTGGGCAAGGAACATGGCGGCATGGCGGCCATGTTCACCATGATGAACAACGCGCGCCTTGGTGTCGGCGGGCAGGGTGTCGGCGTGGCCGAAGCTGCCTATCAGCAGGCACTGGCCTATGCGACAGAGCGCAAGCAGGGCAAGACGCCCTCGGGGACCATCGCCGATCATGCCGATGTGCGCCGGATGCTGATGGAGATGAAGGCGGATGTCTTTGCCTCCCGCGCGATCCTGCTGTCCTGCGCCCAGGCCATCGACATGGCCGCGGCGACACAGGAGCCGGAGTGCGCCGCCCGCGCCGCTTTCCTGACGCCGATCGCCAAGGCCTTTGGCACCGATACCGGGATCCGGGTTGCCGAAACCGGGGTGCAGGTGCATGGCGGCATGGGCTTCATCGAGGAAACCGGCGCGGCGCAGTTCTGCCGCGATGTGCGGGTGACCTCGATCTACGAGGGCACCAATGGCATCCAAGCCATGGATCTGGTGGCGCGCAAGATGATGGATGGCGGCGAGATGGCCAACCGCCTGATGGACGAGATCGAAGAGCAGGCCGAACGCGCCCGCCAGGTCTATCCCAATATGGCCGAAGCCGTCTGGCAGGCCTGCGAAAGCCTGCGCGAGGCGACCGACTGGCTGGTGGCGCAGGAGGATCTGCAGAACCGCTTTGCCGGGGCGGTGCCCTACCTGCGCGCCTTTGCCCGCGTTCTGGGCGGTCATTTCCACCTGATGGCGGCGATGGCCGATCAGGGCGGCGCGCGCGAAAAACTGGCGCGCTTCTACGTCAAGCGGATGCTGCCCGAGCATGCAGGTCTGCTGCAACACGCACAGGAAGGCATCGAAGGTGTCATGGCGCTCACGCTTGAAGAGTTGGCAAACTGATGGCCTCGGTTCCCGAAGTCGGCCCGCGCACCCCCTGGGAAGAGCCGCCCGCATTGGGTGAGGCGATCGAAGTGGCCGAGGGTGTCCTGTGGATGCGCCAGCCGCTGCCGATGAAGCTGGATCACGTCAATGTCTACGCCTTCGACGAGGGCGACAGCTGGACGGTGGTCGATACCGGTTTCAACATGAAGAAAAGCCGCGGGATCTGGGAAAGCCTGATGGCGGGTCCCTTGAAGGGCAAGCCGATTTCGCGCGTGGTGGCGACCCACCATCATCCTGATCACATCGGTCTGGCGGGCTGGTTCCAGTCGCAATACGGCGCGGAGCTGGTCACCACCCGCACCGCCTGGCTGTTCGCCCGCATGCTGACCCTGGACGTGCAGGAAACCTGGCCCGAGGAAACCCTCGCCTATTACCGCAGCGCAGGCATGGATCAGGAGATCTACGACCAGCGCGTCGCCGAGCGGCCCTTCAACTTTGCCGATACGGTCTATCCGATGCCACTGGGCTTTACCCGGATCAAGCAGGACGATGTCTTCCGCATGGGCGGGCGCGATTGGGACGTGCATATGGGCAATGGCCACTCGCCCGAACATGCCACCTTCTGGAGCCGCGACGACAATCTGGTGATCACCGGCGATCAGATCCTGTCCTCGATCAGCCCCAATATCGGTGTCTATGCCACCGAACCGATGGCCGATCCTTTGGGGGAATGGCTGGAGGCCTGCGAACGGCTGGCGCCGCTGGCGCGTCACGACCATCTGGCGCTGGGAGGGCACAAGCTGCCGTTCTCGCGCCTGCCGCTGCGCATGCGCCAGCTCATTGACAACCACCATGGCGCGCTGGAGCGCTTGATGGATCACCTCGACACGCCGCGCACCGCCGCCGAATGTTTTGCGCCGCTGTTCAAGCGGAAAATCGGCGCGGGCGAATACGGGCTTGCGCTGGTCGAGGCGGTGGCCCATGTCAACCATCTCTACCACACGGGCCAGGTGAGCCGTGACCAGCGCGAGGATGGCGCCTGGCTTTATCAGCGTAAGGGCTAGGCCCAGAAAAGGCGGGCATTGATGGAACGCAAGATCCACAGCAGCATCGAGACCAGCGCCGAGATGGCCGAGGCGGCGGTCCTGCCGCAGGTGCATGAGGTCCATTGCGACCCGAGGCCAGGACAGAGCAGCCCGAAGCTGCCCAAGGCGATGCAGCAACCGGCCGAGGCGAAAAGCCCGGCGCGTTGGGCCTATGAGCGGATCATCCTCTATATCAAGAACTTCGAGGAGCAGCTCGATAGCGAACAGGAAGTCGCCATGGGCTTTGCCGGCGGCGAGGCCGGTGTCATGCGGATCGAAGGTATGGGCTATTTCGACCCCGATATCGTGACCTTCTACGGTTCGGACAGCGCGGGCACCCGCACCCAGCTGGTGCAGCATGTGACGCAGCTGAACGTGATGCTGCGCGCCCTGCCCAAGGCACGCCCCGAAACCCCGGCCACCCGCATCGGGTTCCGGCTGGCCCGCGATCTGGAAGAGCACCGCGATCCGGAAGACGGGCGCGATTCGCAAGGCTGAACCCAGCCTGCCACGGCACCGGATCTCGGTCTTGTGCCCGCCTTTTGTCAGGCTCGTGCCAAGGCGATTGCATGGCAAATGCGCCGCAGGGGCGATGATTTTCGCAGGGATGCGCCCGATTGACGTCGTGACAGGGCGAATGAAATCCAGTATCCACGGGCAAAACATACGCGAATAGGACATCGACACATGGCTGAGCACAAACACGGTTCCATGGATACCACCGTTCAGGAGCAGACCTACTCCGGCTTCATCACCTTCACGGTCCGCTTCTGCATCTTTCTCGCAATCTTTGCGGTCTTCCTGGCCGTTTTTGCGACCTGATCCAGGGCAGTTTCATGCGTAAATCGGTGCTGCGTCTGGCGTGTCTCGCGTCAGTCGCGGGAAGTAGCATGATGTTGGCGGGCTGCTCCGAGCAGCCCCAGCCCAATGCCGACGATGCGACCCTTCAGCGGGTCGCCTATAGCCATCCTGCTCCGCCTTCGTTGACCCTTTATACGATGGTGAACAATCGCACCGGGGCAGGCGGGCATACATCCTTGATGGTCAATGCCTCCGAGCGGGTGATTTTTGATCCCGCCGGATCCTTCTATGCCGATGTCGTGCCTGAGCGGAACGATGTGCTTTACGGGATCACCCCGGCGGTGGAGCGGGCCTATCGCGGGTCTCACGCGCGCAGCACCCACCACGTGATGGTGCAGGAGATCCCGGTGACGGCAGAGCAGGCGCAGCTGGCCTACAATCTGGTGGTCAGCAATGGTCGGGTGCCCGGTGCCTATTGCGCCAATGCGACCGCCTCGGTCCTGAAGAAGATCCCCGGCTTCGAGGATATTCAGGTCACCTTCTACCCGGTGAAACTGGCCGATCAGATCGCCCGGTTGCCCGGCGTGGAAACCAACCGCTACTATGAGAACGACAGCGCCGACCTGCAGGTGGGCCTTGCGCGCAACAATGCGATCCTGAACGGCGGTTAGATCAGCCGCTGAAATAAAGCAGCAGAACGAAAGATGCCGCTCCGGTGCCCATCGCCAGGAGCACGTGTTTGGTGAAATACCCCACTGCCAATGTGATCGCCGCCACCGCCACATGGGGCAGGCTGGGCGTGCCGCCCGTCGGCGCGGGCCAGGCCACCAGCGGGGTCACCAGCGCCGGGATGATGGCCACGGCGGTATAGCGCAGGTGCCGCATCAGCCAGTCCGGCATGGCGCGACCGCCGACCAGCCCGATAAAGGCAAAGCGCAGCAGGTAGCTGCCCACGGCCAGCCCGATGATGACGGTCCACAGCGTTGTCGGGTCCAGGGTGTTCATGCGCGGTCCTCTTTCAGGCGCCGTTCCAGCCACAGCTCGGCCTGAGCGCCAGCCATCATGCCCGCAAGGCCGGCAACGATCAGGCCCAGGTTATAGGGCAGGGCGGCGGCGGGCAGGGCGGTCACCACGGCAACGAAACAGGCTGCCAGATGGGCAGGCGTGCGCAGCATCGGCCCGATCATCGCCAGAAAGGCCAGCGGCAGCACGAAATCCAAACCCCAGCTTTCAGGCACCTGCGCGCCGATCAGGGCGCCGATGATCGTGGCCACCATCCAGCCCGGCGCCACCAGCCCGTTGGTGCCAAAGAAATAGGCCATCCGCTCAGGCACCGACATCTCCGGTTCGCTCTCGAATTTCACGATCGACAGGGCATAGGATTGATCCACCGTGAAATAGGCGGCAATGGCGCGCTGCCAGAGCGGCGCCGACCCCAGATAGGGCGTGAGCGAGGCCGAATACATCGCCACCCGCAGGTTCACCGCCAGCGCCGAGATCAGCACGATGAGAATCGGTGCATTCTCCTGCATCAGCTGCAGGGCGGTAAATTGGGCCGATCCGGCGAAGACCGCCAGCGAGAAGGTCAGTGCCTCAGGGACAATCAGTCCCGCTTCGGCTGCCAGCACCCCGAACAATAGCCCAAAAGGTCCCGACACCAGGACAAAAGGCGCGCCATCGCGCAGACCTCTCCAAAAGGCTGATTTCACTGTGGTGGTCGCCATGTGCCCGTCCTAACTTGTGGCCGTCCTGAAGTGCGCCGCACCAATGGGCTGCCGCACAGGCCTATGGGGGATCGGGGAGGTTTGCAATTGGCAAAAGCCAAAGAACACGAAGACTATATCATCGCGCCTGCGCCGCAGAACGCGCGGCTGACCCGTGCCGTGACCGGCGTTGACCACACCGGCGCCACCAGCGAGATTTCCGTGGTCGAGGAACGCCCGCTCACCATCTACCTGAACCGGCAGGAAATCGTCACCGCAATGACCATCGGGGACTACCCGGAATACCTGGCGCTGGGATTTCTGCGCAATCAGGGCATGCTGCGCGACGACGATGTGATCACCCGCGTCGATTTCGATGAAGAGCTGGAAACCGTGGTGGTGCGCACCGAGGTGGAAACCTCCTACGAGGAAAAGCTGCAGAAGAAGACTCGCACCTCGGGCTGCGCGGTGGGCACTGTCTTTGGCGACATGATGGAGGGGCTCGAGGAGGTGCGCCTGCCCGCCACGCCCGTGCGCAGCTCCTGGCTTTATGCGCTGGCCCATAAGATCAACCGCACGCCGTCCCTGTACCTTGAGGCGGGCGCGATCCACGGCACGGTGCTGTGCCACCAGGATCGCCCGTTGGTTTATATGGAGGACGTGGGCCGCCACAACGCGGTGGACAAGATCGCGGGCTGGATGCTGTCGACGGGCAGCGATCCGTCGGACAAGATCCTCTACACCACCGGGCGGCTGACCTCGGAGATGGTGATCAAGACGGCGATGATGGGCATTCCGGTGCTGGTCTCCCGCTCGGGCTTTACCGCCTGGGGGGTAGAGATCGCCCGCGAGGTTGGTCTCACCCTCATTGGCCGGATGCGCGGGCAGCGGTTCATCTGCCTGTCGGGCGAGGACCGTCTGGAGCGCGACGTGGACCCGGCATCCATGCCGCAGGAAGACAGGAAACATCGCAGGAAGAGCGCGGGATGAGGGCAACGAGAGGGCAGGGACCGTCCGCGGGCGGAAGCGAAGCGCCCGCCCATGGGGGGCGGACGGGCGCTGCCCGGCCTGTCGGCCGAGCAAAATGGAAGAGGATACCGGCATGACCAAACCTCTTGGCGTAATCCTTGCAGGCGGTCTGGCCACCCGTATGGGCGGTGGTGACAAGGGGCTCTTGCACATCGGCGGGCATAGCCTTCTGTCCCGCGTGATCGACCGGCTGTCGCCGCAGGTGGCGGGCGTCGCGCTCAACGCCAATGGCGATCCGGACCGCTTTGCCGATCTCGGTCTGCCGGTGGTGGCCGACAGCATCGAAGGCTTTGCCGGGCCACTGGCGGGCGTGTTGGCGGGGCTCGACTGGGCCGCCGAACAAGGCGCCGAGGCCATCGTGACCGCTGCCGCCGATACGCCCTTCTTCCCGACCGATCTGGTGGAGCGGCTGGTTGCAGCCTCGGCGGGGCAGGCGTATCCGCTGGTGCTGGCGACCACGCCGCGCACCGGGGAGGAGCTGAAATCCGGCGGGCGCAGCCGCGTCAATCGCCACCCCACATTTGGCCTTTGGCCGGTGGCCCTGCGCGATGATCTGCGCGCGGCGCTGACGGATGGTCTGCGCAAGGTTGTCTTGTGGACCGATGCCCACGGCGGGCGCGAGGCGCTGTTTGACGCCGACCCTTTTGATCCCTTTTTCAACGTGAACACGCCCGAGGATCTGGCGCGTGCGGAAAGATTTCTGACATGAAGATTTACGGAGTGACCGGCTGGAAGAACGCCGGAAAAACAGGCCTGATGGAGCGCCTGGTGGCCGAATTCTGTGCCCGCGGCCTGACGGTTTCCACCCTGAAACATGCCCATCACAGCACCGAGGTGGACCGGCCCGGCACCGACAGTCACCGCCACCGCGAAGCGGGTGCCTCGGAGGTGCTCTTGGCCTCGCCCAACCGGGTTGCGATCATGCAGGAGCTGCGCGGCGCGCCGGAACCTTCGTTCACCGAGCTCTTGTCCCGGATGCGCCCCGTCGATCTGGTGCTGGTCGAAGGCTTCAAGCGCGAGCCGCACCCCAAGATCGAAGCCTATCGCACCAGTGCGGGCAACCCGCTGATCGCTCCCGGTGATCCTACGATCCGGGCTGTGGCCGCTGATATCTCCCTTGATCTGGACCGGCCTGTCTTCGACCTGGATGACACAGGCGCGATTGCCGATTTCATCGCCGGTGAACTGGGCTTGTGACGGGGTTTGATACCTTCGCGATGGTGGATTGGTCCGGCGGCAACGATACCGGAGCCGCCCCGGGCAAGGATGCCATCTGGGCCTGTGCGGCCAATTCCGGGGGCGCTGACGACCCTCGGTATTTTCGCAACCGCCAGCTGGTCGAGGACTGGCTGTGCGATCGTATCGAAACTGCACTGCATCTCAACGAGCGGCTCTGCCTGGGCTTTGATTTCCCCTTTGCCTATCCGGCGGGCTTTGCCAAGGCCCTGACCGGGCAGACGGATCCGCTGGCCCTGTGGGACTGGTTCGAGGCGCGGATCGAGGATGCGCCGGGGGCCAACAACCGCTTTGATATCGCAGGTGAGATCAATCGCCGCTTTGGCGGGCAGGGGCCGTTCTGGGGCAATGGGCTCAAGCGCGACATAGACGGGCTGCCGCGCACCAAGCGCAGCTACCGAAACCCCTTTGCCGAGCGGCGCCGGGTGGAACAGGTGACACGGGGAACCTCCACCTGCTGGCAGATGTCCGGGGCCGGATCCGTGGGTGGCCAGGTGATGATGGGGCTGCCTGTCCTGGCCCGTCTGCGCCGCCGCTTTGCGGGCCATGTCGCTGCCTGGCCTTTCGAGCCTTTGGACAGCCCCGTGGCCCTGGTCGAGATCTGGCCATCCCTGACGGTTTCAAAGGCGCCGGATCATTGGATCAAGGATGCCTGGCAGGTGCAGCAGGTGGCACTGGAACTCGCCCGCCGCCCTGTGGCAGAACTGAACCGGATGCTTGATGTCACAGCGCCCGAAGAGGGCTGGATCCTGGGAGTGGAGCCGATATGACCTTGAAACCGCCCCCCTTGCGGGATGATTGCTTCGCCCTGCCGGCCGGGGTGCAGTGGACCCCTGTGGACGAGGCGCTGTCCCTGCTGCGCGAGCGGTTGCAGCCGGTCACCGGCGAAGAGATCCTGTCGCTGGATCAGGCGGTGGGCCGGGTACTGGCGCAGGATGTGGTGGCGCGGCGTTCGAACCCGCCGCAACCCAATACGGCCGTCGATGGCTACGGATTTGCCGGCCCCGTGCCCGAGGGCGCCCAGGTGATGGACCTCGTGGATGGCCGGGCCGCCGCGGGCGTGCCCTATGCGGGGGCGGTTCCTGCAGGCCAGGCGATCCGTATCCTAACCGGCGCCGCCCTGCCCGAAGGGGTCGATACGGTGATCCTGGAAGAGGATGTCACAAGTGACGGGCGGCAGGTCGCCTTTCATGGTCCCTTGAAGCGGGGCGCCAACACGCGCCGCGCTGGCGAGGATGTGGCGGCGGGCGATGTGATCCTGCCTGCGGGTCGGGTGGTGACACCGGCCGATCTGGCTCTGGCGGCCGCGACGGGCCTTGCGGAGCTGCCTCTGCGCAAGGCGTTGCGTGTCGGCGTTCTTTCCACCGGGGATGAGCTGCGCGAGGCGGGGGAGGCCGCCGGTCTGGGCCAGATCTATGATGCCAACCGCCCCATGCTCTTGGCGCTGCTAGGGCAGATGGGAGTGGTGCCGGTCGATCTGGGGCGTGTCGGCGATGATCGCGCCGCTCTGCGGGTCCGCCTGGATGCGGCCTCGGATCGGGTCGATCTGATCCTTACCAGTGGCGGGGCCTCGGCGGGGGATGAGGATCATGTGTCGGCGCTGCTGCGCGAGGCGGGCGCCATGCAGGAGTGGCGTATTGCCCTGAAGCCCGGCCGCCCGCTGGCGCTGGGTCTGTGGCAGGGGGTGCCGGTCTTCGGCCTGCCGGGCAATCCGGTCGCGGCGCTGGTCTGCACGCTGATCTTTGCGCGCCCCGCCATGGGGCTGCTGGCGGGCGCCGGATGGCAGGAACCGCAAGGTTTCGAGGTGCCTGCGGGTTTTGAGAAGCGCAAGAAACCGGGGCGGCGGGAGTACCTGCGTGCCCGGATTCGCGATGGCCGCGCGGAGGTGTTCAAATCCGAAGGTTCCGGACGGATCAGCGGTCTCAGTTGGGCCGAGGGGCTGGTGGAGATCGGCGATGGGGCGGCCCATATCCGGCCCGATGATCCGGTGCGCTTCCTCCCCTATGGCAGTTTTGCCCTCTAGAGAGCGGTGTCCGTTTGGCGGGGCGCTCCCGCCCGTTCAGCGTCATTGCAGGCAATGACCTTCACGGTTGGGCCGGGCGCCCTGCGGTGCAGGGCGTGGGACGGTTGCAGCCGCGCCGCGCATCGCGCGGCGCCGGGCCCAACGGGAGAGCGGCAATCACCTGATTGCTGCGATCCGGGCGGGAGCCTGCCGATTGTCGGCAAGACGCCTATGTCGGCGATTGCGGTGAAAAGGTTCAGTCGAAGGTGCCCGCGACACGGCCCACCAGCATGAAGGCGCGGGCGGTGCGGGTGTCGCCAAGGGCCGAGATCTCGCTATCGCTGGCCTCGGTCTCGAACTCGGTGAACATCTGGTCAAAGCGGCGCAGGAAGTGATGCGCCGCATCGCGGAAAATCGGGTCCTGCTTCATCCGGGCCGCTGTCAGCGCCAGCGAGGTCCGGTCCCGGATGCCGCCAAGGGCCGCCACTGCCCGGCCACGGGCGCCCTGCGCGAACTGGCGCCAGATCTCGGGGCGGGCCATGTCGGGGCGCAGGTCATCCATGTAGATGCCGTCCTGGCTGAGCAGGGTCAGCACGTCCTGCGCGGCCTGAATGACCTGGGCCGCCTTGCGATCCCTGAGCGCGGCGCGCAGGGCGGAGAACCCTTCTTCGTCCTCGGCGGTTTCCGGGAAATTGAGCGCGCGGATGAATTGGTCCAAGGCCAGCGGCGGGCTCATCTCGTCCGAGGGCGTGCCAAGCGCCAGCGTGCCCTGATCGGCGGCGGCCATCTGAGCGGCTTCGGCGGGGATCGCCGGGCGCGGCGCGCTTCGGCGGCTGCTCTGGAAGGTGGCCAGCGCGCTTTCGGTCTTGCGCGTCGCCTCGGCGATTTCCTCAAGCTTCTTGGCCACCGAAGGCTCTGCCACGGCCGAGGCCTGTTGCGCGTGGGTCAGGTAGCTGTGGCGCAGCCCGTCAATGGCCGAGTGCAGGCGCTGGGTCTCGGCGCGGATGATCCGCACCGAGCGCAGCAGCATGGCGCCCACCCACAAAAGAGCCACCGGCAGGACCACGGCCAGCGCGCCCAGCACCCAGTTGGTCCAGGCGCCGATGCCCGCGCCATCTTGCGGGATCAGCAGGTAGGCCGCCAGTGCAGCCAGAAGCCACAGCACCGCCAGCAGGATGGCGATCGTCTCGGCGCCGCCAAGGGCCGGGGGCGCCGATTGCTCCATCGTGCCAAAAGACTGGCCGGTGACGGGTTTCTTGCTGGGATCCTGTGCGGTCATGGCGGGCAGGGGCTCCCTTGTCAGGAATAGACGATACTCAAAATCTCATAGGCACGCTCTCCACCGGGAGTGCGCACCTCCACACTGTCGCCTTCGTCCTTGCCGATCAAGGCCCGGGCAATGGGGGATTTGATATTCAGGAGGCCTGCCTCGATATTGGCCTCATGTTCGCCCACGATCTGCCAGGTCTTCTCTTCGTCGGTGTCCTCGTCCACCACGGTGACCTTGGCGCCGAATTTCACCGCTCCCGACAGTTTCGCGGGGTCGATCACATCGGCAAGGCTGATGATCCCTTCCAACTCCTTGATGCGACCCTCGATGAAGGACTGTTTCTCGCGCGCCGAATGGTATTCGGCATTCTCCGACAGGTCGCCCAGTTCACGGGCTTCGGCGATGGCCTGGATGATGGCCGGGCGTTCGACGGATTTCAGGTTTTTCAATTCCGCTTCGAGGGCCTGAAAGCCCCTGGGCGTCATCGGGATCTTTTCCATGGTCTGGTCCGCTTTCGTCTGGTCGTTCGTTGTTTATGGTTCTTGTCTTTTGAACGTCGCAGCCCCGCCGCTGGTGCGACGGGGCATCGGCTCGTGCTGGCAATTACCTGACCCAATCGCGGGACCAAATGCAAGAGGGACCAGGGGCAGCGGGCGATGTTTTGCTGCCTGCACCGAGACTTGACGCCTGATTCAGCGCTTCGGCAGGCGACGGTGCGGCAGCGTGTCCGGCACCGGGACATGGGTTTCGATCCGCCAGAAACGGGCTTCCTCGTGCCCTTTTACGCGGGCTGTGGGTGCGCGCCGCGCGTCCAGGTCCATCAACTCAATCATATTGAACAAGCTCATATTCCACTCCTTCATTGTCCAGGAAATAGAAGCGCCGACCGGGTTCGTAATCGGCGTGGTTGATCGGGGTGAAGCCCGCCTCCTTCACGGCTTCCTCGGCACGGTCCAGATCATCGACGGTCAGGGCCAGGTGGTTGAGCGCGCCCTTGTTGCCGTAGCGGGGCAGCGGCTCTTTCAGATCTTCGGGCGGGGAATAGAGCGCCATGTAGCTGTCCTTGGATCCGACGTGGACCGCATAGCCGCCATGGATCGCGGGTCCCTCCCAGCGGATGTGCCAGCCAAAGACCTTTTCCATCCAGGCGGCAGTGGCGTGGGGGTCGGCGACGCAGACGTTGGCGTGTTCCAGAATGGCGGTCATGTCGAATCTCCTTTGCTATCCAGTGATCCCGGTGTAATTTCTAAACCTAACTTTAGATCAAGCTATTTTTTGCAACCGGCAGGAGGGATCCCAAATGGCAAAATCGGCGGGTGTTTCGATTGGCTACCTGGCAGAGCGCACCGGGCTCGCCGTTTCCGCCATCCGTTACTACGAGGCGCAGGGGTTGGTGGAACCCTGGCGCAACGCAGGCGGGCAGCGGCGGTTTCATCGCTCCGACCTGAGACGGCTCAGCTTCGTGATGATCGCGCAGCAGTTCGGGTTCTCCCTTCCCGACATCCGCGGCTTTCTCAAAAGCCTGCCGGGAGGGCGCACACCCACGCAGGAAGACTGGGCAGCGATTTCCACCGAATTTCGTGATCATCTGGACCGCAGAATCGAAACGCTGATGAAGCTGCGCGACAATTTGGACGGCTGTATCGGCTGTGGTTGCCTGTCCCTGCCCCGGTGCGCGCTCTATAATCCACAGGACCAGGCGGCAGAAAAGGGCTCTGGGCCGCGCTACCTGATGGGAGACAGGCCGGAAGCGGGGCCGGAAGCGGGGCCTGAGACGGGGCCAGAGGTGGAAAATGAGGGGTGAACCCTGGAAACGGGCACAATTTGCACTGAAAATCCCGTTCTTGGCGGACGTAACGCAGAGTATCCATTGACCTTGCCTTTCTGCAGCCGCTAAGCAACCGCGAAAGAAAATTGCGCCCAGGACCCTCTGTCCATCAGGGACAGACAAAAACGATAGCCAAGGAGCATACATCTATGGCCGAGATTGAACGCGAAGCGATGGAATACGACGTTGTGATCGTCGGGGCCGGCCCTGCTGGCCTGTCGGCGGCGATCCGTCTGAAACAGCTGGACAGCGACCTGGATGTCGTGGTGCTGGAAAAGGGTTCCGAAGTGGGCGCCCATATCCTGTCCGGCGCCGTGCTTGATCCCTGTGGCCTGGATGCGCTGATCCCGGACTGGAAGGACAAGGGCGCACCGTTGAACGTGCCCGTCGAGGAAGACAACTTCTACATGCTGGGCGAGGCGGGCGAGGTCCGTATCCCCAACTTCCCGATGCCGCCCCTGATGAACAACCACGGCAATTACATCGTCTCCATGGGCAATGTCTGCCGCTGGATGGCCGAACAGGCCGAAGAGCTGGGCGTCGAAATCTTCCCGGGCATGGCCTGTTCCGAGCTGGTCTACGGCGACAAGGGTGAAGTCAAAGGCGTGGTCGCCGGTGTCTTTGGGCTGGAAGCCGATGGTTCCTATGGCCCCAACACCGAGCCGGGCATGGAGCTGCACGGCAAGTATGTCTTCCTGTCGGAAGGTGTGCGCGGGTCGCTGTCGAAAGAGGTGATCGCCAAATACGGCCTGTCTGACGGCAAGGATCCGCAGAAATACGGCGTCGGCATGAAAGAGATCTGGGAGATCGACCCGGCCAAGCACAAGCAAGGCACCGTCACCCACACCATGGGCTGGCCGCTGAACTCCAATGCGGGCGGTGGTTCCTTCATCTATCACCTGGACAACAACCAAGTTTACGTCGGTTTCGTGGTTCACCTGAACTACAAGAATCCGCATCTCTACCCCTACATGGAGTTCCAGCGCTTCAAGCATCACCCGATGGTGGCCGAGCTCTTGAAGGGCGGCAAGCGCGTCGCCTATGGCGCCCGTGCCATCACCGAGGGCGGCTACCAGTCGCTGCCGAAACTGACCTTCCCCGGCGGCGCTCTGCTGGGGTGTTCCGCAGGCATGGTCAACGTGCCGCGCATCAAGGGCAACCACAATGCCATGCTCTCGGGCAAGGCAGCCGCCGAAGCCGCCTATGAGATGATCAAGGCCGAGACCACCGATCAGGAACTGACCGCCTATGAGGCCGAGGTGCGCAATGGCGCCATCGGCAAGGACCTGAAGATGGTGCGCAACGTCAAGCCGATGTGGTCGAAGTGGGGCCTCACCGCCTCGCTGATGCTCGGTGGCTTGGACATGTGGACCAACAACATTCTGGGCCTGTCCCTGTTCGGCACCCTGAGCCATGGCAAGAATGACGCCGAGGCGACCGAAGAGGCCAGCAAGCACAAGCCGATCGATTACCCGAAACCCGATGGCACCCTGTCGTTTGATCGTCTGACCAACGTGTCCTTTGCGATGACCAACCACGAGGAAAGCCAGCCCTGCCACCTGCGTCTTGGCAATGCGGATACGCCGATCTCGGTCAACCTGCCCAAGTTCGACGAACCGGCGCAGCGCTATTGCCCGGCCGGCGTCTACGAGGTGGTGGAAAAGGACGGCAAGCCCGAGTTCGTGGTGAACTTCCAGAACTGCGTGCATTGCAAGACCTGCGATATCAAGGACCCGAGCCAGAACATCACCTGGACCACGCCGCAGGGCGGTGACGGGCCGAATTACCCGAACATGTAAGCCGGGATGGGGACAACCCGGTCATGGATGCGGGAATAGGCTCCATTCTGCTTGGAAATAACGTAAAATTGGGGCGCCCTGACGGGCGCCCCATTGCGTGTCGGGACCCTGCGGACTAGCTTTGTTCTCAACAACACGCCTTTTGCTACCAAATACTCTTGGGGAGATCCCGGTGCCGGTTCACACTCTTCGTTCCCTGTCCTCCACAGCGCTGGTCGCGCTTGCGGTGACGCTGACCTCCCCATTGGCCCTTGCGGCACCGCTCAAGGCGGACGGTCTGGCCGGCGCCTATCTTGCCGGGCGCGCTGCCACTTATGACAGCGATTTTTCGGCCCAGGCGGAGTATTATACCCGCGCCCTGGTGCGCGATCCGCAGAACCCGGTGCTGATGGAGAATGTTGTCTTTGCCCAGCTGGTGCAGGGGCATATGAAACAAGCCATTCCGGTGGCGCAGCGGCTCTGGCAGATGGAGCTGCGCAGCCAGGCCGCCAATATGGTCATGGTCGGGGATTTCGCCCAGCGGGGCGCCTTTGTCGATATCCTGGCGCGGGATCTGGCGATCCGCGATATCCACCCGCTGGTGGATGGGCTGCTGAACGCCTGGGCGCATATGGGAGAGGGCGCGGTCTCGGCGGCGATGCAGAGCTTTGACGCCTTGGCCGAGGATCAGAACCTGCGCCCCTATGTGCACTATCATCAGGCGCTCGCCCTGGCCTCTGTCGGGGATTACAAGGGCGCCGAGGAGATGTTCGCGGCCAATGATGGCCAACTGACCCGGCTGTCGCGGCAATCGGTTCTGGCGCGGTTGCAGATCCTGTCGCAACTGGGAGAGAACGCAAGGGCGCTGGAGGTCTTGAACGATGCCTTCGGCACCGCCTTCGATCCCGCCCTGGCCGATATCCGCGCCCGGTTGGAAGCCGGAGATCCCCTCGGCTTTACCATGGCGGCCACTCCGGTGGAGGGGATTGCCGAGGTGTTTTTCACCATGGGATCCGCGCTCAATGGTCAGCAGCCCGGGGACTATGTGCTGATGTATGCCCGCATGGCGGCGGCGCTGAACCCGGCCCATGTGGATGCGGTACTGCTTTCGGCGGAGCTGCTGGATGATCTGGGGCGTTTCCCGCTGTCGATTGCCACCTACAAACAGGTGCCGCGGGATCATCCCGACTACTATGCTGCGGAAATGGGGCGGGCTGAGGCGCTGCGCCGCTCGGCCAAGCCGGATGCCGCCGCAGAGGTGCTGACCCAGCTGACCGACAGCTACCCGGACCTGCCGCAGGTTCATGTCAGCCTCGGCGATCTGCTGCGTCAGGAAGAGGATTATGCAGGCGCCGTTGCCGCCTATGACAAGGCCCTGTCGCTGACGCCCGAGGCGGCCAGCAGCCGCTGGTTCCTCTATTATGCGCGTGGCATCTCGCATGAACGGTTGGATCTCTGGGATAAGGCCGAAGCGGATTTCCGCGCCTCTCTCGCGCTGCAGCCGGATCGCCCGCAGGTGTTGAACTATCTCGGCTATTCCCTGGTGGAAAAGCGCAAGAACCTGGATGAGGCCCTCGACATGATCGAGCGCGCCGTCGCGGCGCGGCCCGACTCCGGCTATATCGTCGATTCGCTGGGCTGGGTCCTCTACCGTCTGGGCCGCTACGACGAGGCCGTCGGCCATATGGAGCGCGCGGTGGAGCTGATGCCGGTGGATCCAGTGGTCAACGATCACCTGGGCGATGTCTTCTGGGCGGTGGGGCGCAAGCGGGAGGCGGAATTCCAGTGGAAACGCGCCCTGTCCTTCATCCGCTCGGGCGAAGGCGATGGTGAGGCCGATCCCGACCGGATCCGTCGCAAGCTGGAAGTCGGGCTGGATCAGGTGCTGCATGAAGAAGGCGCCGAGCCCTTGAAGGTGGCCAATGGCGGTTGAGGCTTTCGCCCCGGCCAAGATCAACCTCACCCTGCATGTGACCGGCCAGCGCGCCGATGGCTACCACCTGCTCGATTCCCTGGTGGGGTTCTGCGATCTGGGCGATGTGATCCGCGTTCGCCCTGCCGATGATCTGTCGTTGAAGGTCACCGGGCCGCGGGCCGCAGGCGTGCCGACGGATGGAGCGAACCTGGTGCTGCGCGCGGCCGAACTGATACGGCCTGCGGGCCAAGGCGCGGAGATCACCCTGGAAAAGCACCTGCCTGCCGCAGCCGGAATCGGCGGTGGCTCGTCCGATGCGGCAGCGGCCCTGCGGGCGCTGGCGCAGCTTTGGCGGGTGGAACTGCCAGGGCAGGAGGCGCTTTTGTCCCTTGGCGCCGACGTCCCCGTCTGTATGGCGCCCGGGGCCTGGCGCATGCAGGGAATTGGCGAGGAACTGACCCGGCTGCCCGCTTTGCCGCCTTGCGAGATCCTTCTGGTCAATCCGGGCGTGTCGGTTGCCACCCCGTCGGTGTTTCGAGGGCTGACCAGCCGACAGAATGACCCCATGCCGCAGGTCTTGCCGCGCTGGAGGGATGCGGCGGAATTGGCGGGCTGGCTGTCGATGCAGCGCAACGATTTACAGGCGCCTGCGATTTCGGCGCAGCCGGTGATCGCGACGGTGCTGCAGGCCTTGCAGGCGAGCAAAGCCCTGTTTTCAGCCATGTCCGGCTCCGGTGCCACCTGTTTTGCGCTCTATGATGCGGAGAGTGGACAGGCTGGGCGGGCAGCAGAGGCCATTCGCGCCGCCTATCCGGACTGGTGGGTGATGTCTGGTCGGGTGTTGTCGCAGTGAAAGCGGTGGCCCTCCCGTGCCTTTGGCGCAGCATCGAAGATGCAGCACAAAGCCTTGGGCCAGGCAGCGCGCCTGCGGCGCGCTGTCTTGGAGTGTGCTGAGAGGCACCTGAGGAACAGGTCTGCTCCTCAGGTGCCCGTTCGAGGGTAAACCCCCATGGCTCGCCTCAAGGGCAAGCCGCGCGATGCGCGGAGGCTGACGCCTCCCTTGACCCGATCCATGGGAAAAGGAAGGCGGCCCGAGGGCCGCCATTT
This sequence comes from Phaeobacter sp. PT47_59, assembly GCF_028890025.1. NCBI lineage: Bacteria > Pseudomonadati > Pseudomonadota > Alphaproteobacteria > Rhodobacterales > Roseobacteraceae > Phaeobacter > Phaeobacter sp. PT47_59. The sequence goes on along the minus strand of NZ_JARCJL010000010.1, from coordinate 111,512 downwards.
CAGCGCTTCACTGTGGATTTTGTGCAGGCAGGGAGTTTAGTGCAGGCGGGCGACCACGTAATCGGCCAGATCGTGCAGCATCTGCCGGATCGGGTGCTCTGGCAGCGTGGTGAGCGCCTGTTTGGCCTTGTCGGCCCAGGCAACCGCATCGCGTCGGGTGGCGTCAAGCGTGCCGTATTTCGCCATCAGCGACAGGGCGTGATCCAGATCGCCGTCTTCCTGACGCCCCTTTTCAATGGTGCGGGTCCAGAAGGCACGTTCGTCTTCGCTGGCCTGTGCGACCGCCTTGATCACCGGCAGGGTCAGCTTGCGCTCGCGGAAATCGTCGCCCACATTCTTGCCGGTCGCCTTGCTGTCGCCCTGGTAATCCAGCAGATCGTCGGCGATCTGGAAGGCAATTCCAAGCGCATCGCCATAGTCGAACAGCGCCTTGATCTGGGCCTCATCCACCCCCGCGATGACGCCGCCGACCTCGGTTGCTGCCGAGAACAGCGCCGCTGTCTTACCGCGTACCACCTGCAGATAGATGGCCTCGTCGGTCTTGAGGTCGGTGGCCGCCGTCATCTGCAGCACTTCGCCCTCGGCAATGGTGGCCGAGGCGTTGGCCAAGATATCCAGCACGCGCAGCGATCCGGTTTCGACCATCAGCTGGAAGCTGCGGGCAAAGAGATAGTCGCCCACCAGGACCGAGCTCTTGTTGTCCCACAGAAGATTCGCCGTGGGGCGGCCGCGACGCTGGCCGCTTTCGTCGACCACATCGTCGTGCAAGAGGGTCGCGGTGTGGATGAATTCCACCGTGGCGGCCAGTTTGACGTGATTGTCGCCCTGATAACCGCACAGGCGCGCGGCGGCCAGGGTCAGCATGGGGCGCAGGCGCTTGCCGCCGGCCTCGACCAGATGCGCGGTCACTTCCGGAATGCGTGGCGCATGTTCGGAGGCCATGCGGGTGCGGATCAGCCCATTGACCGCATCCATTTCGTCGCTGAGGGTCGCTGCCAGCATCTCGTGCGGCTTCTGCGTCATGACTTGGTCCATCACATTCCCGGCTTTCACGCTCGACAAGGGTGTACCCTTGCTCTTAGATCCATCCCCATGAAGGAACTTCTGCGCAGCACAGATCCAACCGTCCTGGCCTTTGCCTCCGCCCTTCTTGAGGGAGAGGATATAGACTGCTTTCAGGTGGACGTAAACATGAGCATCCTCACCGGTGGGATCGGGGCTATTCCGCGGCGGCTGCTGGTGCATCCGGACGATTACGATCCGGCACTGCGGGTCATGCGGGACAATGATATCCCGTTGGGACGATGAGCGGATTTGCCGACAGCGATCTGACCTGCAACGATTTTCTGGGCGGGCGGGTGCGGCTCTATCAGCCAGTCAAAGGCTATCGCGCGGGCGTTGATCCTGTGCTTCTGGCTGCCAGTGTCTGCGCCTCAGAAGGGGATAGCGTGCTTGAACTGGGCTGCGGTGCGGGGCAGGGGCTGCTTTGCCTCGGTGCGCGGGTGGCGGGGCTGTCGCTGACAGGGGTCGAACTGCAGGCGGCCTATGCGGATCTTGCCCGCCGCAACGGGGCGCTGAACGGGCAGGTGGTCGAGGTGATCGAGGCAGATCTGGCCGCATTGCCCGCCCCCCTGCGGCAGCGCCAGTTTTCCCATGTCATCGCAAACCCGCCCTATTACCGCGCCGGGGGGCATAGCCCGTCACAGGATGCCGGGCGGCGCATTGCGCTCGGGGAGGAAACCCCGCTTGCCGCCTGGATCGAAGTCGCGGCCAAACGGCTGGCTCCGCGTGGCTACCTGCATATGATCCAGCGCGCGGACCGTTTGCCGGATATGCTGCAGGCCTGCGCGGGGCGGCTTGGCGCGCTAGAGGTGCTGCCACTGGCGCCACGGCACGGGAAAGACGCCGAACTGGTGATCCTGCGGGCCCGCAAGGGAGGGAGGGCGGCGTTTCGCCTGCATGCGCCCGTGATCCTGCACGAAGGCGCCCGCCACGAAAGGGATGGCGACAGTTATACGGCGAAGATATCCGCTGTGCTGCGACAGGGGGCGCCTTTGCGCTGGCCGCAGGAGCGGCCGTGATTCAAACGCTGTGATGTCAGCGCAAGCCCGGCCAGACAGGCCATCTGACCCGGTTCGTAGAGATCGCGCATATGGATATGCCGCCCCCTCCTTTCAAGCGCTGCCTATGCGTTTTACGAGGCGATTGCGCCCTTTTTGCCGTTTTCCGCGCCCGATTTTGGCGGTCTTTGGCCTATGCGACAATTTGATGACAAAACCATGCGTCTGCGGCGTGACAGAAGCAATTTCTTATGCTCCACTCGAACTGTCCTGCGTGTGCAGGGCGCATCTTGCTTATAAGGAGGAACGGCATGAGCCTCAGCTCTCATCTGACTGAACTGAAGAAGAAGCACGAGCACCTCAGCATGGAAGTCGAACAGGCCCAACGCGCACCCAGCGCCGATGGTCTGGAAGTCGCCGCCATGAAAAAGCAGAAACTGAAGCTCAAGGAAGAGATTGAGCGATTGTCGACGGCAGAACTGGCGCATTGATACGCCGCTGATCGGAAGACGGAATTGAAGCTGGGGCTGCCATATCTGGCGGCCCTTTTGTATTCTTGAGCGCCATCGCGCAGAACGGGATCAGCGACGGGGGATCTCTTCGACCGGGATGATGTCGAAACTGTCCGAGACGTAAGAGGTTTTCTCGATCTCGCCCATGAACCAGTCGCGGAAGGCCTTGATCTGCGGGCGCCCCTCTGTGCCATGGGCGCAGACAAAGCGAAACCGCCCCTGGGATTCGATGGCGGTCTTGAAGGGGGCGACCAGGCGCCCGGCGTGCAGATCGGTCACCACCATGGCGCGGCGCCCAAGAGCGACACCGGCGCCGGTCAGGGCCGCATCCACCGCGTGATCGGCCTGGGAGAAATGCGCGCCGTGGCTAGGGGCGAAATCGATGCCGACGCTGGCAAACCAGGCGGGCCAGTCACAGGGCGGCTCCAGAAAGCTGAGCGACTCGTCAAACAAGAGCGGCGCCTCGGTCAGGCTTTCGGGGGTGGTGTATTTCTCGGCAAGTTCCGGCGTCATCACCGGCGTCATCCACTCCTTGCGCAGGGGCAGGGACCAGAGACCTTCATCTGGGCCGACACCGAAGCGGATCGCCACATCCACCTCGTCGCGCTGGAAATCCATCACCCTGAGTGTCGCGGAGAACCGCAAGTCGATCTCGGGGTGGGCGCGGGCGAATTCGTAAAGCCGCGGCGCCAGCCATTTGGCGGTAAAGCCAGGCCCGGCCGTCACCGTCAGCGTGCTGTTGTCCTGAAGCCGCCGGGTGGCGCGCCAGGCGTCGCCCAGGATTTCAAAGCCTTCCGACGCGCCCGGCGCCAGGGTGCGCCCGGCCTCGGTCAGTTCCACCGCGCGGTTCAGGCGGCGAAACAGCGGCGCGCCGAGGTGCTCTTCAAGTGATTTGATCTGAAAGGACAGGGCGGCGGGGGTGACGTTCAGTTCCTCTGCCGCCTTGGCAAAGGACATGTGGCGGGCAGCGGCATCAAAGGCACGCAGGGCGGTCAAAGGTGGCAGGCGATCAGGCATGTCAGATAAGTAATACTTAATTGAAGTGGTGAAAAGTCTCGTTTGTCAGTTTTGTTTGCGTGTTCCATATAGGTATCAGGTTAAAGATGCTGATCCGAAACGGAGGTTTGCAAGATGGAATACACAGCCAATGCCGATATCAAACTGGCCATGCAGCGTGCCCATGCGGAGCGCGGTCAGGTTCTGAAATCCTTCTGGGCGCTGCTGTTTCACCGCCGCAAGCCCGGTCTGGTTCGCACAGGAGTTTCCCGCTGGGCATAGCGCGCATGTCCTTACGGGATTAGAAAAGGGCCGGTCCTGATGGACCGGCCCTTGCTTGTTTGGTTGTGGCGGGCGTCGATCAGACGAAGAACTGACCGCCGTTGGCCGAAATGGTCGAGCCGTTGATGAAACCGGCATCGTCGGAGGCCAGGAAGCTGACGCAGCGGGCGATTTCCTCGGGCTCGCCCAGGCGGCCGGTCGGGATCTGGCCGATGATCGATTCGCGGACCTTCTCCGGCACCGCCATCACCATTTCGGTGGCAATGTAGCCCGGGCAGATCGCGTTGGCGGTGATGCCTGCGCGCGCGCCTTCCTGGGCCAGGGATTTCACGATGCCCAGATCGCCGGCCTTGGTGGCGGCATAGTTCACCTGGGCAAACTGGCCCTTCTGACCGTTGATCGAGGAGATCACGATGATGCGGCCAAACTTGCGCTCGCGCATGCCGGGCCAGATCGGGTGGATGGTGTTGAACACGCCGGTCAGGTTGGTGTCGATGACCTGGTGCCACTGTTCGGGCGTCATCTTGTGGAAGGGGGCATCGCGGGTGATGCCTGCATTGGCGACGACAACGTCGATCGGGCCCAGCTCCGCCTCGACCTTTTCGATGCCTGCCTTGCTTTCCTCGTAGTCGCCGACATTCCACTTGTAGGTCTGGATGCCGGTTTCCTCGGTGAATTTGGCCGCGGCTTCGTCATTGCCGGCATAGGTGGCTGCGACGTTGTAGCCTTCGGCCTTCAGGGCTTTGGAAATTGCTGCGCCGATGCCGCGGGAGCCGCCGGTGACGAGTGCAGTACGTGCCATTAAGTCTTCCTCCAGTTCGAGATTCTCTCGGTAATCTTGCTACAGATTGGTATAGATGTACGCAACAATGTTGCGCAATGAATTTTTGCCGCACTGCCGCATAAATTGTCGCACATGCGGCAAGAGCTGGCTGAACCAATAAAAAGGGCGCCAAACCGGCGCCCTGTTCTATGTCAAACTGTGCAACAATTTACGGACGTTCCACGCACATGGCGACGCCCATGCCGCCCCCGATGCACAGGGTGGCAAGACCCTTCTTGGCGCCGCGCCGCTTCATTTCGAACAGCAGCGTGTTCAGAACCCGGCAGCCCGAGGCCCCGATGGGGTGGCCGATGGCGATGGCGCCGCCGTTGACATTGACGATGGCGGGATCCCAGCCCATTTCCTTGTTCACGGCGCAGGCCTGTGCCGCAAAGGCTTCGTTGGCCTCGACCAGATCCAGATCCGATGCGCTCCAGCCTGCCTTGTCCAGCGCCTTGCGCGAGGCGTAGATCGGGCCGACACCCATGATCGAGGGATCCAGACCTGCGGTCGCGTAAGATGCGATGCGGGCCAGCGGCTCGATGCCGCGCTTTTCGGCCTCATCGGCGCTCATCAGCAGGGTGGCGGCGGCGCCGTCATTGAGGCCGGATGCGTTAGCCGCGGTGACCGAGCCGTCCTTGGTGAAGGCGGGGCGCAGTTTCTGCATGGCTTCGATGGTGGCGCCGTGACGGATGTATTCGTCACTGTCCACCACGATGTCGCCCTTGCGGGTCTTCACGGTGAAGGGGGTGATCTCGTCGGCGAACTTGCCTGCCTTCTGGGCCGCTTCAGCCTTGTTCTGGGAGGCGACGGCGAACTCGTCCTGCTGATCCCGGGAGATCTGCCACTTCTCGGCAACATTCTCGGCGGTCTGGCCCATGTGGTAGCCGTTGAAGGCATCCCACAGACCGTCGCGGATCATGGTGTCGATATATTTCATGTCGCCCATCTTGTGGCCGGCACGCAGGTGGGCGGCATGGGGGCTGAGGGTCATGTTTTCCTGACCACCCGCGCAGACGATGGCGGCATCGCCCAGCTGGATGTGCTGAGCCCCCAGGGCCACGGCGCGCAGGCCCGAACCGCAGACCTGGTTGATGCCCCAGGCGGCGCTTTCGATGGGCAGGCCCGCGTTGATATGCGCCTGACGGGCGGGGTTCTGGCCCTGCGCCGCGGTCAGCACCTGGCCGAGAATGGTCTCGGACACTTCGCTCTTGTCGATACCGGCGCGGGCGACAACGGCCTCCAGCACGGCGGCGCCAAGATCATGAGCCGGGGTATTGGCGAACGAGCCGCCAAAGCTACCGACGGCGGTCCGCGCTGCGGATGCGATTACAACATTGGTCATTGATATGGTCCTCTGCCAACAAATGTCTCCGGGACAGTCACATCCAAAAGGGCGCTGATGAAATCAAAACCCCGCGATGGCCGACGTCCCTCCCTTATTCCTGGGCAGGCATAGCGCATTGCTGCACCTGCAGCAATCGACAGGGTGTCTCAGGCAGCTATGGAAAGTCAACCGGCGTAAATGCGGGCCTTTGACCATGTTGTGCAGGATACTGGCAGAAAGCTGCTGTGCAGCATTGCCGCAAGGAACGCAGGCTGCCGGATCAGGCGCGGTTGCGTTCTTTCAACTCTTCCAGCCAGGGCGGGCGGACGGTGGGGGCGCCAAAGAGGAAGCCCTGCAGGCAGTCGACCCCGATGGAGACCAGGAATTCCGCATCGGCCTCGGATTCCACCGACTCGGCCACCACCAGCATGTCGAACTGTTTCGCAATCCCGACCAGGGCGCAGGTCACCGCCTGATTGTCGGAGCTGGCGCTGACGCCGCGGATGAACTGCCCGTCGATCTTCACCGCATCGAAGAAGAAGTTGCGGAAATGCCCGATCGCCGTGGTGCCCGCGCCGAAGTTATCAAGCGCAAAGGCGATACCGTGCTTCTGCATGCGCTCCATGAAATCGATCACAAGTTCCGGGGTCGCCATGGCCGAGGCTTCGGAGATCTCCAGGATCAGGCGCTCACCGATGGTCGCGTCCTTCTTCAGGAACCGTTTGAGCACATCCATCCAGCGGCCATAGCCGATCGAGCGGGCCGACATGTTGACCGACAGGCGGATCTGGGGCGATTTGACGAGCGCTCTCAACCCGTGCTGCAGCGCCAGACAGTCCAGGGCGCGGCCGGTTTCGGTCTCTTCCACCACATGCATGAAGTCCCGCGCGGGGATCACCCGGCCGGTGGAATCAAGCACCCGGATATAGCCTTCGTAAAAGGCGGTCTGATGCGGCGGCAGCGCCTGCATGACCGGCTGGAAGGCCAGCATGGTCTGGTCGTGCAGCACCGCCTCGGTGACCATGTCCATGGTAGAGCGGTCACGGGAGACCACTGCGGCATTGAGAGGATTTTCCGAACCTTCCGGCAAGTCCGCCTTTTTCCAGCGATTTTGTGACACCGTGATTCCCCCGGCTTGATCCGTATCTGAGCAAATAATGCTTTGGATCGCACTTTCGGGCAAAAGGGTGAATCGAGGTTTAAGGTTACAATTTTATCAATTGCCTGGTGGTGGTTGGAACGCACCTTCGGGTCAGGCCGGGTCGCTGTGCTGTTCAAACCCCGGCGTGCCTCGGTCCTGGGGGTTGCGGGCCAGGTGCTTGGCCTTGATCGTGGCACTGGTGTCGCGGCTGCCATCGTGGCTGTAGCCGGGCGGGGCAAAGGCATAAAGCAGCCGTTGTTTCAGCGTGATGCCGGGCTGGGTCACATCGCGGAAAATGCCGACCCATTCGTGAAAGGCGACGCGCAGCGGGTTGAAGCTGCCGATGTTGTGGACAAGGCCATAATCGACCCGGTCGTCCTCTTGTTCCGGCACGAAGGTTCCGAACATCTTGTCCCAGATGATGAAGACGCCGGCATAGTTGCAATCCAGGTAGCGCGGGTTGCGCCCGTGGTGGGCGCGATGGTGGCTGGGGGTGTTCATTACCGCCTCGAACCAGCGCGGCATCTTGCCGATCGCCTCTGTGTGGATCCAGAACTGGTAGACAAGGTTGATGCCGCCCACGAACAGCACCAGGGCCGGGTGAAAGCCGATCAGCACCAGCGGCGCGCGCACCACCATCATGAAGGTGAAGGTATCGGTCCAGGTTTGCCGCAGCGCGGTGGTCAGGTTGTAGTGCTGGCTGGAATGGTGGTTCACATGGCTGGCCCAGACCCAGCGCACCCGGTGACCGAACCGGTGCACCCAGTAGTAGCGCAGATCATCCAGCACGAAACAGGCCACGATCGCCCAGATCGAGGTGCCCATGTCCAGCGGCGTCAGGCGCCACAGCAGCATGAAGAACCCCCAGGCGATGAAGCCCAGCACCAGCCCCACGGCGACGCTGCCGGCCCCCATGATCAGCGAGGTCAGGGAATCGCGGGTTTCATAACGCCCGCCACGCCCCTTGATGGCGATCCAAAGGAACTCTGCCAGGATCGCGGCAATGAAGAAGGGCACCGCATATTGGGTCACGTCGGGATAGGAGATCGTATTGCTCATGATGGGGCGCCTTTCAGGGGGATGTCATCAGCTGTTGCCAGCGGGCGCGCTCGGGCGGCGCAAGCGTGAGAGAGACACCGGGGGTGCCGAAGTCATGGAAATCCAGCCGCAGGCCCTTTGGGGTCTCCATCACGTCGAAATCAATGAGGTGACGCGCCACGGTATCGGCGCCAAAGGACCACAACAGGCCGGTGCCGGTGTCGGTTTGCACCAGGGCGGCATGGGTGTTTTCCGCCACCAGGATCTGGCGGACGTCGTCATCGGGGAAATGGCGGTGCCAGGCAGAGCGCGCATCTTCCGGCGACAGAACGGTCTGCGCCGAGCGGCCCGACAGGTGTAGGATCAGGATGACCAGGCTGACACCACTGACAACCATGATCAGCAGGATTTCTAACGGCATTGTCTCCTCCCGGCCCTCAGAATGAATCGGTCGGGAGGGAGCTGTCAAAGGTTGCGTTAGGTCAAGCTGGGCGGTTGTGGCGGATCAGGGGGTGGCGATCAGTTCCGCGATGATCGCCTTGGCGCTGTCGCTGTTCCACTCCGCATCTCCCAAGAGGCGCGCGACCTCTTGCCCGTCGCGGTCGATCAGCACGGTAATGGGCAGACCGATCACCGCCATGGTACGGGCCAGCGCCTGTTTGGGGTCGGTGTGCCGGGGCAGATTGGTGATGCCGTTCTCCTCAAAGAACTTGACGATGCCTGCAGGCGTGTTGCGCCCGGTGGCGATGGTCAGCACCTCGAAATCCTCGCCTCCGAATTCTTCCTGCAGTTCGGCGATCTGGGGCATTTCCTTGCGGCAGGGCGCGCACCAGGTGGCCCAGAAGTTCAACAGCACGATCTTACCCTTGTAATCGGCCAGGGTGGCGGTGCCGCCGTCATCTTCGAGGAAGAATTCCGCATCCGACACGGGCCGGGGTTCGCTGTGCACCACCAGGCGTTTCAGGCTGTCTGCACGCAGGGCTTCCAGCGTTGCAACATCTGCGGCCAAGGCGGCATTTGCACCCAAGCTCAGGGCCATATAAAGGGTGAGGTGACGAAACAGACGCATGTTATCTCCGGGGTTCAGCCATGACAGATCAATCCTCAAACCAGATGTGGGGCGGCCGCTTTGCCGCTGGCCCTGACGCGATCATGGAGGCAATTAATGCCTCGATCGGGTTTGACAAGCGTATGGCGGCCCAGGACATCGCAGGCTCAAGGGCCCATGCGGCGATGCTGGCCGCAACAGGCGTCATTACGGATAACGACGCGGAGGCCATTCGGGAAGGGCTGCTCACGGTCTTGTCAGAGATCGAAAGTGGCAGCTTCCAGTTCTCCACCGCGCTGGAAGACATCCACATGAACGTGGAGGCGCGCCTGAAGGAGATCATCGGAGAACCCGCCGGACGTCTGCACACCGGCCGCAGCCGCAACGATCAGGTGGCGACCGATTTCAAACTCTGGGTGCGCGATCAGTTTGACGCGGCCGAAAGCGGCCTGCTGGCCCTGATCCGCGCGCTTTTGGCCCAGGCCGAGGCGGGTGCGGATTGGGTGATGCCCGGTTTCACCCACCTGCAGACGGCGCAGCCCGTCACTTGGGGCCATCACATGATGGCCTATGTAGAAATGTTCGGCCGCGATCTGTCTCGCGTGCGCGATGCCCGTGCCCGGATGAATGAATCCCCCCTGGGGGCTGCGGCGCTGGCGGGCACCTCCTTCCCCATCGACCGGGAGATGACGGCACAGGCGCTGGGCTTTGACCGTCCGGCGGCAAACTCGCTCGATGCCGTATCGGACCGCGATTTCGCGCTGGAGTTCCTGTCCACCGCCTCGATCTGCGCGGTTCACCTCAGCCGCTTTGCCGAAGAGCTGGTGATTTGGTCCTCGGCGCAGTTCCGCTTTGTGACCCTGTCGGATCGCTTCTCCACCGGCTCCTCGATCATGCCGCAAAAGAAGAACCCCGATGCGGCGGAACTGATCCGCGCCAAGGTGGGCCGGATCTATGGTGCCAACACTGCGCTGATGATGGTGATGAAGGGGCTGCCGCTGGCCTATTCCAAGGACATGCAGGAAGACAAGGAACAGGTCTTTGACGCCGCCGACAACTGGATGCTCGCGCTGGCCGCGATGGAGGGCATGGTGAAGGACATGACCGCCAACCGCGACTCGCTGGCCGCCGCTGCCGGGTCCGGCTTCTCCACCGCCACCGATCTGGCCGACTGGCTGGTGCGGGTGCTGAAAGTGCCCTTCCGCGATGCCCACCATGTGACCGGCACCCTGGTTGCCATGGCCGAAAGCCGTGGCTGCGATCTGCCGGACCTTTCCCTTGAGGACATGCAGGGCGTTCATGCCGGGATCACCGAGGATATCTTCACCGTGCTGGGCGTCGAGAACTCGGTCAACTCGCGCATGTCCTACGGCGGCACCGCACCGGCACAGGTGCGGGCGCAGGTCGCCCGCTGGACCACGATGCTGGCAGGTTAAGCACGGATCTGCCGATCAGCGCCGCAGGGGCGCTTGCGATTGAACCGGTGGGCGACCATACTGAGGCCGCCCACCTGAGCCAAAGGACCGATCCGATGCGCATGCTTTTTCTCAGCCTGATCTCGGCCACGGCGCTTGCGGCCTGTGGCGTTGATGGAGAGCCGGTGCGCCCGTCGCTCAATGCCGGTGTTTCCATATCCAACAGTGGCGTTCATGCCGGTGGCAATGTCGGTGTCCAAAAGGGGCCTTTCCGCCTGCTATTGGGCCTTTGAATCGGGCCTGTGAAATAGGACTGTGACCTGGACCTGTGGACGCCGCGACCTGAAATGTGACAGGTTCGGTTGCGGTGGTGCGGACCTTCAAGGAGCGGCGTCATGACAGACCGCAGATGCAGGAAACAGTTTCTTCTGGTCCTTGGGCTCTGTGCCTTGGCGGCTTGTGAACCCCAGGGTCATAGATCCCCGCCCGGGCCTGAGAACAAGGCTTCCTCCAGTGGCGGTGTGTCGGTGTCCGGCTATGCCAGGGTCGGCATCTCTATCGGGGATTGAGCGCCACCAGCCGAGCGGCTTGATCGTTCGCGCATGAGGACCGGAAATGCGTTTCCAGCAGCCTTTGACCATGACAGGGGCCGATGGCATCCTGCTGGCAGGAGGTCAGGAAAAACTCGAACGGCCCCCAGACGTGGCGCGGGGCAAAGCGTTTCATCGCCGACAACACGGCCTTGCCCAGCCACAGGGGCAGGTGGGTGATCTTCGAGTGCTTGTTCAGCGCGAGAAAGGCAAGATCGGCGATCTGGTCGAGGCTCAGGATCTGGGGGCCGCCGATCTCCACATCCTCGGCGCCTGCCTCGATGTAGTCGAGCGCGGATCTTGCCAGGTCGCAGCCGTCAATCGGGTTGATGCGTACCGCCCCGTCGCCGATCAGCCAGACCCGGCCGCGGCGGGCCATCTCCAGGATCTCTTCCATGTCGGCGAAAAACCCATTCGGGCGGATCACGCAGCTCTTGAGCGGCGCCGTCTGCAGCGTGGCCACAAAGCGCGCCTTGGCCGCCACCAGATCAGAGGCAGGCGCGCCTCGGGTCAGCACATGCACATAGGCAAAGCGCGCCACACCTGCGTTGACCGCTTCTTTCAGCAGGTTGAGATTGGCCTGATAGTCCACATCCATGTAGCTGAGCCGGTCCGTCTGCCGGGTCAGCCCCAGGGCCGAGATCACCAGATCGACCCCTTCCATGATCCCGTTCAGGCTGTCTGGCTGCGTGGCTTTGGCTTCGACCAGCTGCACGCTTTCGGCAAAACCCGAGCGATCCGATTCCGCACGCACCAGCGCACGCACCCGGTAGCCGCGCGCCACCAGTTGTGCCACCAGGTGGCGTCCCAGATATCCCGTGGCTCCGGCAACAAATACAGTTTTGCCCATTTGTAACATTGACTCAAATCCATTTTTGACCAATTGGTCAGTTTCTGGCGGGCTATGTAAGAACTCCTTTGCTGACCCGCAAGTCATTTACCTGCCCGGGCGGCACAATTCCGCTATGCAGCAAGCGCAACAAGGTTGAAGGACCCGCGATGCCGAAGATCGTCGACAAGGAAAAAATGCGGGCTCAGATCCAGGCGGCGGCGCGGAGCTGCTTTATTCAGAAGGGTTATCACGCCACCCGGATGAGTGATGTGGCCAAGGCTGCGGGCCTCGCGAAGGGCACCCTGTACCTGTACTTTGACAGCAAGGATGAGCTGATCCTGTCCTTGGTGCAGGTGTTTTTTGATCGGATCAGGCAGGAAATCTCGGTGCTGCCCCGGCCACAAACCGCCGAGGCCTTTGTGGAGATCCTGCGCCAGGCGGTGACCATGCAGCAGCGGGAGATGACCGCGCTGATTTTCGAGGTGCTTGGCCCCGGCTTCACGGATCCGCGCGGCACCCAGATCATCGATGGCTTCTTTGACTGGCTGGCAGGGCACTGGGCCGAGCAGTTCGCCGATCTGGCCCGGAGGGGGCAGATCCGCAGCGGCAGTGATCCGCGGGCGCTGGCTCGGGCGGTGATCGCCATGCTGGACGGATTGTTCCTGCATCTGACCCTGTTCGATCCCGACAGCGACATCGCGACGGCGCGGCGCGAAGCGGCGCTGACGTTGATTGCGACAGGATTGCGCGGCGCAGAGGGCGCGGCGACCGGGATGCGGGCGGCGAGGTGAGACAATTCCATTGATCCGCCGCCCTCTTTTGGTCTAATCGCCGGGCATGGATCATTTTCTCTATCGCGATGGCGCCCTATGTGCCGAAGATGTGCCGCTGGCCGAAATCGCCGCCACCGTTGGCACGCCTTTCTACGTCTATTCCACAGCGACGCTGCTGCGGCACTTCCGCCTGTTCGACGAGGCCCTGGAAGGCACAGACCACCTTGTCTGCTACGCGATGAAGGCGGCCAGCAACCAGGCCATCCTGAAGACGCTGGCGCAGGCGGGCGCGGGCATGGATGTGGTCAGCCAGGGCGAATACCTGCGCGCCAAGGCCGCAGGCGTGCCGGGGGATCGCATCGTCTTTTCCGGGGTTGGCAAGACGGCAGATGAAATCCGCTGCGCCCTGTCGGGCGGCATCCGCCAGTTCAACGTGGAATCCGAGCCCGAGATGGAGGTGATCAACGCCGTCGCGCTGGAGCTTGGCACCCGTGCGCCGATCACTATCCGCATCAACCCCGATGTGGATGCCAAGACCCACGCCAAGATCGCCACCGGCAAGTCGGAGAACAAGTTCGGCATCCCGATCTCTCGCGCCAGCGAGGTCTATGCCCATGCCGCCAGCCTTCCGGGGCTGGAGGTGGTCGGCATCGACGTTCACATCGGCTCGCAGCTGACCGAACTGGCGCCGTTCGAGGCCGCCTATCGGAAGGTCGCGGAACTGACCCAGACCCTGCGCGCCGAAGGCCATGACATTCGCCGTCTTGATCTGGGCGGGGGCCTGGGCATCCCCTACACCCGATCGAACGAGGCACCGCCGCTGCCGGTCGACTATGGCGCGCTTATCAAGCGCACATTGGGACATCTTGGCTGCGAGATCGAGATCGAGCCGGGCCGCCTGATCGCGGGCAATGCAGGACTGATGGTCAGCAAGGTGATCTACCTGAAATCCGGCGAGGACCGCAATTTCCTGATCCTGGACGGGGCGATGAACGACCTGATCCGCCCTGCCATGTATGAAGCCCACCATGATATCGTGCCGGTGATCGAGCCTGCGCCCGGTGTCGAAAGCCAGCCCTATGACATCGTTGGCCCGGTCTGCGAAACCGGTGACACCTTCGCCAAGCAGCGCGAGATGCCGCCCCTTCAGGCGGGGGATCTCATCGCCTTTCGCAGCGCCGGCGCCTATGGCGCGGTGATGGCGAGCGAGTATAACTCGCGCCCCCTGATCCCCGAGGTTCTGGTGCACGGGGATCAATTCGCGGTTATCCGCCCACGTCCGACCTTTGACGAAATGATAAACCGCGATACCATTCCCGAATGGCTCTGATCGCTCCTGCGGATTGCGCGCGGTTGGGGCCGTCCCGAAACCGCGCCCGCATGGGGGACCAGGAGGCATTGCCGCAATGGCCGCACATGATCTTGCACTCAAAGGCTCGGACCCGCGTCTGAAGCCACTGCGCTGGCCGCTGCGCCTGACCCGCGCCGGGCTGGTGGCAGAGCGCCTGTTGCGTGCCTTCTGGCCTGCGGCCTCGGTGCTGATGGCCACGATGGCTGCGGTGATGCTGGGGCTGCAGGACGAAATGCCGGTGGAACTGGTCTGGTCCCTCGCGGTGCTGAGCCTCTTGGGCCTTTGCCTTGCCTTGATCTGGGGCCTGCGCCAACTGTCCTTGCCCAGCCAGGCCGACGCGCTGATCCGGCTGGATGCGACCCTGCCGGGCCGCCCGGTCAGCGCGCTGCTGGATGCTCAGGCGATTGGCGCCTCCGATCCGGCCTCCATCGCGCTCTGGCAGGCGCATCAGCGGCGCATGGCACAGGCTGCCGCTGCCGCCCGCGCCCCCAAGCCGAACCTGAGGATTGCCGCGGCGGATCCTTTTGCGCTGCGCTACATGGCGCTACTGGCGCTGGTCGTCGGACTGGTCTTCGGCTCCCTCTGGCGGGTGGGCAGCCTGTCTGGCATGACGCCCGGCGCGGCATCTGCCATGAGCGGGCCAACCTGGGAGGGCTGGATTGCACCGCCGCGCTACACCGGCCTGCCGGTTCTGTACCTCAACGACCAGCCACAGGGGGGGCTGACCCTGCCCGAAGGCAGCCGGATTACCCTGCGCTTTTATGGCGAGATCGGCGCGCTGGCGCTGGATGAAACCCTTTCGGCGCGCACCGAGGAGCTGCCTCCGGCCACCGACCCTGAACAGGAATTCGATGTCGCCCAGGGCGGTCGTTTGGCGATCCAGGGGCAGGGCGGGCGCAGCTGGGAGGTGACTCTTGCGCCTGACGTGCCGCCCTCCATTTCGGTGGCAGGCAGCCCGGACATGGGGCCGGATGGGGCGCTGACCCTGCCTTTCGCGGCCGAGGATGACTATGGTATTGTTGGCGGCAAGGTGACGATCGCGCTGGACATTCTGGCGCTGGAGCGGCGCCATGGCCTGACCACGGATCCTGACCCGCGCGAGGATATCGTTCTGGACCTGCCGCTGCCGCTGACCGGCAGCCGCCAGGCCTTTACCGAAAGCCTGGTGGAGGATTTTGCCCAGCACCCCTGGGCCAACCTGCCGGTGACCTATACCTTCACCGCCCGTGATGCGGCGGCGCAGAGAGGCAGTGCGGCACCCTTTGGTGGAATGCTGACCGCAAGGCGCTTCTTCGATCCGCTGGCGGCCGCGGTCATTGAGCAGCGCCGGGATCTGTTGTGGGCGCGCAGCAATGGCGCGCGGGTGGCGCAGATCCTGCGGGCGCTGTCCCATCGCCCGGACGAGGTGTTCCGCGATGCGGGCAGCTACCTGCGCCTGCGTGGCATCCTGCGGCGGATGGAAAGCTATCTGCAGGCTGGCGGTCTGACCGCTCCGCAGCAGGCGGAAATCGCCGCCGCCCTGTGGGATCTGGCGATCGTCCTGGAAGAGGGTGATGTGGGCGATGCGCTGGACCGCATGCGCCAGGCGCAGGAGCGGCTCAGCCAGGCCATGCGCGAGGGCGCCAGCGATCAGGAGATCGCCCGCCTGATGCAGGAGCTGCGCGAGGCGACAGCGGATTACCTGCGCCAGTTGCAACGCCAGGCCGAGCAGAACGGCGAGATGATGGAGCAGGGCGAGATGCCCGAGAACATGATGCAGCTCAGCCAGGATGATCTGCAGGCGATGATGGACCGCATCCAGGAGCTGATGGAGCAGGGCCGCATGGCCGAGGCGGAACAGGCCTTGCGCGAATTCCAGCAGATGATGGAAAACATGCGCATGACCCAGGGCCAGCAGGGCCAGGGTGGCGGCAGCGAGGGGCGCGAGGCGATGGAGGGTCTTGCCGAGACCCTGCGCGAACAGCAGGGCCTGTCGGACCAGGCCTTCCGTGACCTGCAGGAACAGTTCAACTCGGACGCTCAACGCGGCGAAAGCCAGGGCAATGAGGGCCGCAATGGCGGTCAGGGCCGCGGGCAAAGCCACGAAGGTTCTGGCGGCTCCGGGCAAGCCGGTGATCCCTCTGGTCAGGGGCAGGGCGGAGCGCAGCAGGGCGAAGACGCAGAAAGCCTTGCAGACCGGCAACAGGCCTTGCGCAACGAGTTGGAGCGCCAGCAGGGCGGGCTGCCCTTTGGCGGTGAAGAAGGACGCGAGGCCCGCGAGGCGCTGGATCGCGCAGGCCGCGCCATGGAGGGCGCCGAGGAGGCCCTGCGCCAGGGTGATCTGGCCGAGGCGATCGACCAGCAGTCTGACGCCATGGAGGCCCTGCGCGAAGGCATGCGCTCCCTGGGCGAAGCCATGGCGCAGCGCCAGCAACCCGGGCAGAACCAGGGCCAGGGCGAGGCCCAGCCCAATGCCTCGGCCGGAGGTGTGGATCCCTTGGGGCGCGCCTCCGGTGTCAACGAGGGCCAGAGCGGCGCCGTGCCGGACAGGGGTACGGCCCATGGGCGCGCCTGGGAGCTGATGGAGGAAATCCGGCGCCGTTCGCAAGACCGCAGCCGCAGCGAGGACGAGCGCGGCTATCTGGAACGGCTGTTCGACCGCTTCTGATCGCGGCTTACCGTGTTCCTATAGGGGATTACTCTGGTAGGGGAATAATCTGGGGGCAGCGTTATGGCGCTTGCAGCGCCTTGACCTTTGCATCCAGCCAGAGGCGTGCCTGATCGACCCAAGTGACATAGGTGCTGAGATAGGGATCCGCCTGCGGCACGGTTTCGGCAATCTTGGCCGCATTGGTGTAGACCATCAACAGGACCAGGAACAGCAGGATCGTTAGCGAGAACCCACGGGCAAAGCCGCCCTTGCGCGGGGCGACAGGTGTTTCGGCAGCAGGCTGGGCCGCGGCGACGCCATCGCTGGCGCGCAGGGTGGAGTTGATCTCTTCGATATCCGGCAGGATGTCGCGGCGCTGGCCGCTTTCCTCGGCCGCCAGTTGACGCGGATCCTGCCCCTGCAGCCGGGCCATGCGATCCTTGGCCTGCCGCGCCCTGAGGGCGCTTTCGCTTTCGGGGAGGTCATCAAGGCCGAGATTTGGCTGGCTTTCCAGCCCCTCTGACGATGCCGCTGCAGCGCGCAGACTGGCTTCGCGCTCGGCCTCTTCGCGCAGGATATCCGACAGCGCAGGATCCAACCCCCGCTGGGTACGGGGGGCGGCAGGCTCTGCCACGGGGGCCTCTTCCGGTTCTTCGGCGTGATCTGCCTCTTCTGGATGAGGGGACGCGCTGATCTCTTCCTCGGCCTCATGCGGCGTCAGGTTACCCTCTGCATCGTCACCCGCGTCGTCGCCGACATCGTGACTGGCATCATGACTGGCGGGGGGCGCGCCTGCGCCCGGTTCAAACCAGGTGGTGCCGCAGTTGGAACATTGCACATCGCGCCCTTCTTCCGGGATAACGTCATCCGGCACTTCGTACTGGGCAGCGCAATTCGGACATGTCAGGCGCATTCAGGCTCTCCTTGGGCCCGGAGTTTTCCGGGTGCCGTTGGGCGGTATTTCCAAATGACCATAGGCAGTTCCGGGGAGTCAAGGAAGGGGCAATTGCAGCCGCGCCCATGGGGGTGGCCCGGCGGGCACGACCGTGATGGACCTTGGGCCATTGAAACTGTCGGTGCTCTGGGGCAAAACGAGCAGGCAGAACCAGGGGGCCGCCGTGATCGAGCTGGACAATGTAGGCTACAATTATGGCGGCGGTGAGCTGCTGAGCAACCTGTCGATCAAACTGGCGCCGGGGTCGTTTCATTTCCTGACCGGCCCGTCCGGGGCCGGCAAGACCACCTTGCTGAAACTCTGCTACGGCGCCTTGACCCCGACCTCGGGCCGGGTGCGGGCCTTCAACATGGATGTCAAAGGGCTGGATCGCGATCAGATGGCGCTGTTGCGGCGCCGGGTGGGGGTGGTGCATCAGGACTGCCGGTTCCTGGATCATCTGCCGGTGATCGAGAATATTGCCCTGCCGCTGATCGTCTCGGGGCGCGATCTGAGCCAGGAAGAGGCCAACCTGCGCGAGCTTCTGAACTGGGTCGGCCTTGCAGAGCGCGCTGACGCGCTGCCGCCGGAACTGTCGGGCGGTGAGCGGCAACGGGCGGCGCTGGCGCGTTCGGTGATCCTGTCGCCGGATGTGATCATCGCGGATGAGCCCACCGGCAATGTGGATTGGGAAATGTCACAACGGCTGCTGCAGCTCCTGGTGGAACTCAATCGGATGGGCAAGACCATCCTGGTGGCCACCCATGATCTGTCGCTGATCCGCGCCGCCAAGAACCAGGTGCAGGCGCGGGTGCTGAGGATCTGGGACAGGCAGCTGCATCTGGCGGGGGCGGACCTATGAGCGCGGACGGTTTTGGCGGGCGCCTGCGGGCGCTGATCATCGGCGATGCCCAGGCTGATCGGGTGGTGCCCCCCAGCGGGTTCACCGCGCAGCTGACGCTGTTTGCCGCCGGGGCGATGGCCTTTCTTGCGGTCTTTGCACTGGCGCTTTCCCTGGCTTCGGGGCGGCTGGCGGATCGCTGGGCGGATGAGCTGGCCCGCGCGGCCACCCTGCGGATCAATGCGCCCGCCGAACAGCGTGCCGCCCAGACCGAGGCGGCGCTGACGATCCTGCGGCAAACGCCGGGGGTGGCCTCGGCCCGCGCCTTCACGGCCGAGGAACAGGCAGCCCTGCTGGCGCCCTGGTTCGGCGCCACTGTGCCCTTGGATGCCTTGCCGGTGCCGCAGCTGATCGAGGTGATCGAGGATGACCCCGGCTATGATGCAACCGGTCTGCGCCTGCGCCTGCAGGCCGAGGTGCCGGGGGCGGTGCTGGACGATCACACCCGCTGGCGCGAACCCCTGGTGGATGCGGCGCACTCCCTGCGCCTGCTGGCGGTGGTGTCGATCCTGCTGATCACGGGCGCCATGGGGGCGATGATCACCCTGGCCGCCAATGCCGCCCTTGCCGCCAATGCCCAGGTGATCGAGGTGCTGCGCCTTGTCGGGGCGCAGGACAGCTATATCGCCCAGGCCTTTATCCGCCGCTTCACCCTGCGCGCACTTAGCGGCGCCCTGGTGGGCATGGTGTTTGGCATGCTGGGGGTCTGGCTGATGCCTGCCGCCTCCGAAGAGGGGGGCTTTCTGACCGGTCTCGGCTTTCAGGGCTTTGGCTGGCTCCTGCCGCTTGCCATTCCGCTGTTGGGGGCACTTGTGGCCTATGTCGCGACCCGTCGCGCTGCAAAGAAACGTCTGGGGGATCTTACGTGAAAGACGCAATTCAATGGCTGCGCTCGCTGTTCTTCGTGGGCCAGATCTACCTGATGATGCCGATCATCGGCCTTGCCTTCGCACCCTGGGCGATCTTCAGCAAGCGCGGTGCGCGGACCTGCTGCAAGACCTATTCGCGCTGGGTGTTCTGGAGTGCACGCTGGATGGTCGGCATCCGCTGCGAGGTGCGCGGCACCCCGCCAGAAGGGGAGGCGCTGATCGCGGCGAAGCACCAGTCGTTCCTGGACATCATGATGATCTTCACCGCCCTGCCCACGGCCAAGTTCATCATGAAGAAGGAGATCCTGCGCACGCCGGTGATCGGCCAATATGCCAAGCTGTTGGACTGCGTGGCGGTGGACCGGGGCAAGCGCGGTGCCGCGATCCAGAAGATGGTGGAAGAGGTCCATGCCGGGCGCCAGGAGGCTGGCCAACTGGTGATCTATTCGCAAGGCACCCGCGTCGCCCCCGGCGTCAAGGCGGAGTACAAGGTCGGTACCGGCGTTCTATACGAGCAGCTCGATCAGACCTGCGTGCCGGTGGCCACCAATGTCGGCGTGTTGTGGCCCCGCAAGGGGATCATGCGGCGTCCCGGCGTCGCCGTGGTGGAGTTCCTTGACCCGATCACGCCGGGCATGGAGCGGCAGGAATTTATGAAGATATTGGAAGAACGGGTCGAGAAACGATCCGATGCATTGATGCGCGAAGCGGGGTTTGATCCGGATGGAGTACATCGAAACAGTTGAAGATCTTGAGGCGCTTTACGGGGAACCGGGAGCGCCTTCTTTACGAAAAGTGGCGCGGCGGATGACGCCGCTTTATCGCAAGTGGATCATGGCCTCGCGCCTCTGCGTCCTCTCGACCGTCGGCCCCGAAGGCACCGACGCCAGCCCGCGCGGCGACGATGGGCCTTGCGTGCTGGAACTGGACCCCGGCACCCTCGCGCTGCCCGATTGGCGCGGCAACCAGAGGATCGATTCCCTGCGCAATGTCGTGCGGGATCCGCGGGTGTCGCTGATGTTCTTCGTGCCCGGATCGAACAACGTTGTGCGCCTCAACGGGCAGGCGCGGATCACCGCAGATGAAGCCCTGCGCGCCCGCTTTGACCGGAACGGCAAGCAGCCCGCCACGGTGCTGGTGGTGGCCATCGACGAGATCTACAGCCAATGCGCCCGCGCCCTGATGCGGGCAGGCACATGGACCGCCGGTGATCAAAGCGAAGGCTTGCCCAGTATGGGAGAGATCCTTGCCGAACAGACGGATGGCGAGGAGGGCGGCAAACCCTATGACGATGCCTGGGGGGCACGGGCGGCAAAGACCATGTGGTAGCGGAGCCGACCCTTGAGCCGATATAAAAAGGGGGCGCCGGTGAAGGCGCCCCCTTTTGCATTCGATATTCCGGCAATCAGCTGTGGATCGCGCCGTCGCCGCAGGCGAGGGCCGCTTCGCGGACCGCTTCGGAATAGGTCGGGTGCGCGTGGCAGGTCAGCGCCAGATCCTCGGCCGAGGCGCCGAATTCCATGGCGACGCAGACCTCGTGGATCAGATCGCCCGCGCCGGGGCCGATGATGGCGGCGCCCAGGATACGGTCGGTTTCCGCGTCTGCGATCAGTTTCACGAAACCTTCGCCCTGGTGCACGGCCTTGGCACGGCCGTTGCCCATGAAGTTGAACTTGCCGACCTTCAGCTTGCGGCCCTCGGCCTTGAGCGCGTCCTCGGTGGCGCCGACGGTGGCAACCTCAGGCGTGGTGTAGACGACGCCGGGAATGACGCCATAGTTCACGTGGCCATGCTTGCCCGCGATCACCTCGGCCACCGCCATGCCTTCGTCCTCGGCCTTGTGGGCCAGCATCGGGCCTTCGATCACGTCGCCGATGGCGTAGATACCTTTGACGTTGGTGGCCCAGTGCGCGTCGGTGGCGATCTGGCCGCGCTCGGTCAGTTTGACACCCAGCGCATCGAGGCCCAGCCCCTCGGCATAGGGTTTGCGGCCCGTTGCAACCAGCACCACATCGGCGTCCAGCCCCTCGGCATTGCCGCCTTTCTTGGGCTGATAGGTCACCTTCGCCTTGGTCTTGCTGGTCTCGACGCCCTGAACGGCGGCGCCCATGATGAAGTTAAGGCCTTGTTTTTCAAGGATACGCTTGAAGGTGCGCTGCACGTCCTTGTCCATGCCGGGGCAAACTGCGTCCATGTACTCGACCACGGTGACCTCGGCGCCCAGGCGGGCATAGACCGAGCCAAGCTCCAGCCCGATGACGCCGGCACCGATGACGACCATCTTTTTCGGGACCTTGGGCAGTTCCAGCGCGCCGGTGCTGTCAACCACGATACCCTTGTCGTTGTCGACCTCGACACCCGGCAGCGAGGAGGGCACCGAACCCGAGGCGATCACGATATTCTTGGCCTCATGCACATCGTCGCCGACCTTTACCTGACCGGCCGCGGGGATCGAGGCCCAGCCCTTCAGCCAGTCGATCTTGTTCTTTTTCATCAGGAATTCGACGCCGCCGGTGTTCTGGCCGATGACCTCGTCCTTGTAGGCCTTCATCTGCTTCCAGTCGACAGAGGGGCTTTTGCCCTTCAGACCCATCTTGGCAAAGTTGTGCTCTGCCTCGTGCAGGGAGTGCGTCGCGTGCAGCAGCGCCTTGGAGGGGATACAGCCCACGTTCAGGCAGGTGCCGCCAAGGGTTTCGCGCCCTTCGACGATGGCGGTCTTGAGGCCCAGCTGGGCGCAGCGGATGGCGCTGACATAGCCGCCGGGGCCTGCGCCGATGATGATCACGTCATAGGAAGCCATGGGAGGTCCTTTCGTTGAGAATGAGAGTGGGGCCGGGGTGAAAACAGGGGGCGGAAACCGGGGGGGACATCCGTACACCCCCCGTACACCCCCCGTGCACCGGGCGTACACCGCCTGTGCACGGCCCTGGCCCGTGTTCGGGGATATGAGGCAGGGCGCGGACCATCAGATCAGCGCCGCGAGCAGCATCAGAACGGTGGCAAGGAAGCCGACCGACCAGACGACCGACCGCCAGGGCGTGAGGCCAAAGGCATAGGCGGGCACATAAAGCACCCGGCTCAGCAGATAGACCCAGCCGCAGGCGGCGGTGAATTCCGTGGACTGGCCGCCAAGCGTCACCACAAGGCAGGCAATGGTGAAGAGGATCAGCCCTTCGAAGTGATTGTTCAGCGCCCGTTGCAAGCGGCCCGCTGTGCCGGTCAGTTGTACCGGCGTGTCACGCGGACCCATCGCCACCTTGGGGCCCACCTGCCGGTTGGCCGTGATGGAATAGGCGAAGAACTGCAGAACCTGCAGCAGAGCGGCGAGTGTGAGGGCGGTGAGTTCAGCGGTCATTATTGGCCTCTTTCATTGCCCGGCAACGCCGGGCAGCGCCCGACCCTCCCCCCGGGAGGGCGCTTTCGCACCCACCCAGGGTCGGGCGCTGCCCTATGTTTCTTACAGATCCATCAGCAGACGGCGGGGATCTTCCAGCGCTTCCTTGACGCGCACCAGGAAGGTCACGGCGCCTTTGCCGTCGACGATGCGGTGGTCATAGCTGAGCGCCAGATACATCATCGGGCGGATCACCACCTCACCGTTGATGGCCATCGGGCGGTCCTGGATCTTGTGCATGCCAAGGATACCCGACTGCGGCGGGTTCAGGATGGGCGAGGACATCAAGGAGCCATAGACACCGCCGTTGGAGATGGTGAAGGTGCCGCCCTGCATCTCTGCCATCGACAGCTTGCCGTCACGGGCGCGCTTGCCCTTCTCGGCGATCGCCTTTTCGATCTCGGCAAAGGACATCGAATCCGCATCGCGGATGACCGGAACCACAAGGCCGGTCGGCGTGCCGGCGGCAACGCCCATATGCACGAAGTTCTTGTAGACGATGTCGGTGCCGTCGATCTCGGCGTTCACTTCAGGCACTTCCTTCAGCGCGTGGCAGCAGGCCTTGGTGAAGAAGGACATGAAGCCCAGACGCACGCCGTGCTTCTTCTCGAACTGGTCCTTGTACTCCTTGCGCAGGGCCATCACCTCGGTCATGTCCACCTCGTTGTAGGTGGTCAGCATGGCGGCGGTGTTCTGGCTGTCTTTCAGGCGCTTGGCGATGGTCTGGCGCAGGCGGGTCATCTTGACCCGCTCTTCGCGGGCGGCATCGTCGGCTGCGACCGGCGCGCGCGGGGCGGCGGGGGCAGGGGCCGGTGCGGGCGCAGCAGCGGCTGCGGCCACGGCGCGGGCGACGTCATCCTTCATGATGCGGCCATCGCGGCCGGTTCCTTCAACGTTCGCGGCAGAGATCCCGGCTTCGGCCATCGCCTTTTCCGCCGATGGCGCATTGGCGACGTCCTTGGCCGCGGCGGCAGGTGCCGCAGCAGCAGCGGGCGCAGCAGCCGGGGCCGCCGCCACCGCTGCCCCGGAGCCCGAGATCACGCCGAGTTTCGCCGAGGCATCAACCGTGGTGCCTTCGGGCGCGGTGATTTCAGCCAGAACGCCAGCCACGGGCGCGGGCACTTCGACGGAGACCTTGTCGGTTTCCAGCTCACACAGCATCTCGTCCTGTGCGACTGTGTCGCCGACCTTCTTGAACCAGGTGGAGACGGTGGCCTCAGACACGGATTCGCCAAGGGTGGGCACCATCACGTCGGTGGCGCCGCCTGCATCACCTGCGGGCGCAGCCGCGGCAGCGGGTGCGGCAGGCGCCGGGGACGCTGCGGCTGCGGCGCCGGCCTCGGTGATTGTGGCGAGGAGCGCATCGACGCCCACGGTATCGCCTTCGCTGGCGACGATTTCGCCTAGGGTGCCGGCGGCGGGGGCGGGGACTTCGACGGTAACCTTGTCGGTCTCCAGCTCGCAGAGCATTTCATCCACGGCAACCGCATCGCCAGGCTTCTTGAACCAGGTGGCCACGGTGGCTTCGGTGACGGATTCACCCAGGGTGGGTACGCGCACTTCAGTGGTCATGTGTCTCTTCCTCAGATGCTCAGCGCTTCATTCACAAGCGCGGCTTGTTGGGCTTTGTGTTGGCTGGCCAGGCCCGTCGCGGGCGAAGCCGATGTGGCGCGGCCGACATATGTGGGCCGGGTGTGCTTGGCCTTGATGCGGGTCAGCACCCATTCGATATTGGGTTCGATGAAGGTCCAGGCGCCCTGGTTCTTGGGCTCTTCCTGGCACCAGACGACCTCGGCATCCTTGAAGCGTTCGAGCTCCTTCACGAGGCTGATCGCCGGGAAGGGGTAATACTGTTCGATCCGCATCAGGTAGATGTCGTCGATGCCACGGGCGTCGCGCTCTTCCAGGAGGTCATAGTAGACCTTGCCCGAGCACAGCACGACGCGCTTGATCTTGTCATCGGCGACCAGCTTGGTGTCCGAATTGCCCTGCTGCGCATCATCCCACAGCACCCGGTGGAAGCTCGATCCGGTGGTGAATTCCTCGGCCTTGCTGATCGCCAGCTTGTGGCGCAGCAGGGATTTCGGGGTCACCAGGATCAGCGGCTTGCGGAAGGTGCGGTGCAGCTGACGGCGCAGGATGTGGAAGTAGTTCGCGGGCGTGGTGCAGTTGGCAACGATCCAGTTGTCCTGGCCGCACATCTGCAGGAAGCGTTCCAGACGCGCCGAGGAGTGCTCGGGGCCCTGGCCTTCGAAACCGTGTGGCAGCAGGCAGACCAGGCCGGACATCCGCAGCCATTTGCTTTCGCCCGAGGAAATGAACTGGTCGAACATGATCTGCGCGCCATTGGCGAAGTCGCCGAACTGGGCTTCCCAGAGCGTCAGCGCATTGGGTTCCGCCAGCGAATAGCCATATTCAAAACCCAGAACCGCGTATTCCGACAGGGCGGAGTCGATGACTTCATACTGCGACTGGCCCGCGCGGATGTTGTTGAGCGGGTAATAGCGTTCCTCGGTTTCCTGGTTCACGATGCCGGAATGGCGCTGCGAGAAGGTGCCGCGGGTACTGTCCTGGCCAGCCAGACGCACCGGGAAGCCCTCGGTCAGAAGCGAGCCATAGGCCAGCGCTTCACCGGTGGCCCAGTCGATGCCGCTGCCGGTTTCGAACATCTTGGCGCGGGTATCGAGGAACCGGCCGATGGTCTTATGCACCGGGAAGCCCTCGGGCAGGCGGGTCAGGGCCGCGCCGACCTCGTCAAAGGTTTCCTGGGCGATGGCGGTCTTGCCGCGCTGGTACTTGTTTTCTTTCTGGCGATCGAGGTGCGACCAGCGCCCGTCCAGCCAGTCGGCCTTGTTGGGTTTGTAGTCCTTGCCGGCCTCGAATTCCTCGTTCAGCTTGGCCTGGAAGGCGGCCTTCATGTCCTCGATCTCGCCCTCTGGGATCAGACCGTCCTTGACCAGACGCTCGGTATAGAGGCTGAGCGTGGTCTTGTGGCCCTTGATGCTCTTGTACATCAAGGGGTTGGTGAACATGGGCTCGTCGCCCTCGTTGTGACCGAAGCGGCGGTAGCAGAACATGTCGATGACCACGTCCTTGCCGAACTTCTGGCGGAACTCGGTCGCCACCTTGGCCGCGTGCACCACCGCCTCGGGGTCGTCACCGTTGACGTGGAAGATCGGCGCCTCGACCACTAGCGCGTTGTCGGTGGGATAGGGCGAGGAGCGCGAGAAATGCGGTGCGGTGGTGAAGCCGATCTGGTTGTTCACCACGATATGGATGGTGCCGCCGGTCTTGTGACCGCGCAGACCCGACAGGGCGAAACATTCCGCCACCACACCCTGACCGGCAAAGGCCGCATCGCCGTGCAACAGGATCGGCATCACCTTGGTGCGGGAGGGGTCGTTCTTCTGGTCCTGCTTGGCGCGGACCTTGCCCAGCACAACCGGGTTCACCGCCTCCAGGTGCGAGGGGTTGGCGGTCAGGCTGAGGTGCACCTCGTTGCCGTCGAATTCGCGGTCGGAAGAGGCACCGAGGTGATATTTCACATCGCCCGATCCATCCACGTCCTCGGGCTTGAAGCTGCCGCCCTGGAATTCGTTGAAGATGGCGCGATAGGGTTTCTGCATCACGTTGGCCAGAACCGACAGGCGGCCCCGGTGCGGCATGCCGATGACGATTTCCTCGACACCCAGATTGCCGCCGCGCTTGATGATCTGCTCCATCGCCGGGATCAGGCTTTCGCCGCCATCAAGGCCGAAGCGCTTGGTGCCCATGTATTTGACGTGCAGGAACTTTTCGAAGCCCTCGGCCTCGACCATCTTGTTCAGGATCGCCTTGCGGCCCTCGCGGGTGAAGGTGATTTCCTTGTCATAGCCCTCGATCCGCTCTTTCAGCCAGCTGGCCTGTTCGGGGTCGGAGATATGCATGTATTGCAGCGCAAAGGTGCCGCAGTAGGTCCGCTTCACGATGTCCACGATCTGGCGCATGGTGGCGACCTGAAGCCCCAGCACGTTGTCGATGAAGATCGGGCGGTCCATGTCGGCTTCCATGAAGCCATAGCTCTTGGGATCCAGCTCGGGGTGAGGCTCATCGGCGCGCATCCCCAGCGGGTCCAGATCAGCGGCCAGATGGCCCCGGATCCGGTAGGCGCGGATCAGCATCAGGGCACGGACCGAGTCCAGAACCGCGCGCTGGATCTGCTCGTCCGAGACCTCGACACCGGCCTTGGCGGCCTTTTCGGCGATCTTCTTGCCTGCGGCCTTGGTTTCCACGGGGGCCGGCCATTCGCCGGTCAGCGCGGCGGTCAGATCGTCATTCGGCGCAGGCGGCCAGTCGCCCCGCGCCCAGGAAGGGCCCTGGGCCTCTGCTTTCACGTCAAGCTCGGCATCGCCCATTTGGCGGAAGAACTCGGCCCAGGCGGCATCCACCGCGCTGGGGTCATTGGCATACTGGGCATAAAGCTGCTCAAGATACTCCGCATTGTGTCCCTGCATGAAGGAGGACGCATGGAAGAGATCGTTGGGGCTTTGTTCGGTCATTTGGGTGCCTCTTGTGGGTTCGGACCGTGTACGTCGTGACCTTTGGTCATTCGGGGCAGACTGGCGCTTGGAGGTTTCCGAAAGGTGAAACCGGAAGGGGACTCTGCTGCAAAAACTGCCCAAGGGGCCGCCTTTGCAACACAGTCCGGGTGAAACGGCCGGGTGAGGGGGCCGGGAAAACGGGAGGTGTTCAAATCCTGGATGGGGCGCACATGCAGTGCGGCGCCCGACCTTCCGATTGGGAAGGTCGGGCGCTGCCCGTGGCTGATATGATCAGCCACAGTCATCTTAGCCCAGCTCGATCGCTTTCAGCACCGCTTCACCGAGGCCCGCCGGGCTGTCGGCGACCACGATACCGGCCGATTTCATGGCTTCGATCTTGTCCTCGGCGCCGCCCTTGCCGCCGGCGACAATCGCGCCCGCGTGGCCCATGCGGCGGCCCGGAGGGGCGGTGCGGCCTGCGATGAAGCCAGCGGTCGGCTTCCAGCGGCCCTTTTTCTTCTGCTCGGCGAGGAAGGCGGCTGCTTCCTCTTCGGCAGAGCCGCCGATCTCACCGATCATGATGATCGAGGTGGTTTCGTCATCGTCCAGGAACATGTCGAGCACGTCGATATGCTCGGTGCCCTTGATGGGGTCACCGCCGATGCCCACTGCGGTGGACTGGCCGAGGCCGATATCGGACGTCTGCTTCACGGCTTCATAAGTTAGGGTGCCGGAACGGCTCACAACACCCACGCTCCCGCGTTTGTGAATGTGGCCGGGCATGATGCCGATCTTGCAGGCGTCGGGCGTGATGACACCGGGGCAGTTCGGGCCGATGAGGCGCGATGCGGAGCCTTCCAGCGCGCGCTGCACCTTCATCATGTCCAGAACCGGGATGCCTTCGGTGATGCAGACGATCAGCTCCATCTCGGCGTCGATGGCCTCCAAGATCGAGTCGGCTGCAAAGGGGGGCGGCACGTAGATGACGGATGCATTGGCTTCGGTCACGTGCTTGGCTTCGTGGACCGAGTTGAAGACCGGCAGGCCCAGGTGGTCCTGGCCGCCCTTGCCGGGGGTCACGCCGCCGACCATCTTGGTGCCATAGGCGATGGCCTGTTCAGAGTGGAAGGTGCCCTGCGAGCCGGTGAAGCCCTGACAGATGACCTTGGTGTTTTCGTCGATGAGGACTGCCATTTGGCGTTCTCCTTAGAATTCTGAGCTTTGGGGAAAGGTGGGTTGTCACCCACCCCAAGGATTAGCCTTTGACGGCTTTCACGATCTTCTCGGCGCCGTCGGACAGGTTGTCTGCCGCGATCACGTCCAGGCCGGAGGTGTTGATGATCTCCTTGCCCGCTTCGACGTTGGTGCCTTCCAGACGCACGACCAGCGGAACCTTGAGGCCGACTTCCTTCACCGCGGCGACCACGCCCTCGGCGATGACGTCGCAGCGCATGATGCCGCCGAAGATGTTGACCAGGATGCCTTTGACGTTGGGGTCAGAGGTGATGATCTTGAAGGCTTCGGTCACTTTCTCCTTGGTGGCGCCGCCGCCCACATCGAGGAAGTTGGCAGGCTCAGCACCGTAAAGCTTGATGATGTCCATGGTGGCCATCGCCAGCCCCGCGCCGTTCACCATGCAGCCGATCTCACCGTCCAGCGCGATGTAGTTCAGGTCGTACTTGGAGGCTTCCAGTTCCTTGGGGTCTTCTTCGGTGGTGTCGCGCAGCTCGGCGATATCGGGGTGGCGGTAGACCGCGTTGCCGTCGAAACCGACCTTGGCGTCCAGCACCTTCAGATCGCCGCTATCGGTCACGATCAGCGGGTTGATCTCCAGCATCTCCATGTCTTTTTCGACGAAGGCCTTGTAGAGCTGACCCATCAGCTGCACGCACTGCTTGACCTGCGCGCCCTTGAGGCCCAGCGAAAACGCGATGCGGCGGCCGTGGAAGGCCTGGTAGCCGGTGGCCGGGTCAACCGAGAAGGACAGGATCTTTTCCGGGGTCTCTGCCGCGACTTCCTCGATGTCCATGCCGCCCTCGGTGGAGCAGACGAAGGAAATGCGCGAGGTCTGACGATCCACCAGCAGCGCCAGGTACAGCTCGGTCTCGATGCCGGAGCCGGCCTCGATGTAGATGCGGTTGACCTGCTTGCCCGCCGGGCCGGTCTGGTGGGTCACAAGAGTGCGGCCCAGCATCTTTTTCGCTTCTTCGGCGGCTTCTTCCACCGATTTGGTCAGGCGCACGCCGCCTTTTTCACCGGCGTCGGCTTCCTTGAAGGAGCCCTTGCCGCGGCCGCCCGCGTGGATCTGCGCCTTCACCACCCAAAGCGGGCCGTCAAGCTCGCCCGCGGCGGTTTTGGCTTCGTCTGCTTTCAGCACAACGCGCCCGTCCGAAACCGGAGCGCCATAGCTGCGCAGGAGGGCCTTGGCCTGATATTCGTGGATGTTCATGAGAAACTGTCCCGTCTGGCTAATTTTGTCTTTGGTATAACGCCGTCATAGGGCAAAGGATTAAAGGGTTTTTTGATCGCTGTCCGGGAAATGATGAAGATTTTTCGGTTTTGTGATCACACGTTTGAAAAGCGTGATCACAAATTTCGTCACCCAGTCGATTGATTCGAGTGCCGCCTCGAATTTTATTCAAATCATCGAATGTTGTCAGGCGTTGTGCCAATGCCCCGTGGCTGCGGTTTGCCGCCTGCGTGCTGAGTGCTGGCTGATCGGGGAAATGGCCAGGTGGCCGGGCGGCGGATCTTGCACGAAAAGGGCCCCATCCGGGACAGGGTGAGGCCCAATTTTTCCCGGTTCCGGAGGCGGCCTCAGCCTGCGGCCAAGGCCTGCCCTGTGCCTGCGGTCTTGCCCTGCCGCATCAGGGCCAGCGCGCCAAGGCCAAGCGCCCATTCGATCGCCGTGACGGTGACCAGCGTTGCATCCGGCGCGCCGTCCAGCGCGATGCTGACGATACGGCCCAGACCGTAGCCCAGGTAGATCAGCGCAGAGAGCTGCAGCGCAGGCCGGATCTGGTTGCCCCGCAGCGCGGCCCAAAGCACGAAGACGCCCGAAAGAAGCAAGAGCATTCCGCCCGCCCGCAGATCGGATCGGATCAGCACGGAGTCCTGCAGGACCTGCCCCGAACTGGCGTAAAGCACTTCGGGCGCGAAGCTGAGCATGACGCCCACCATCATGAGAACGGCGGCAGAGAGAAACAGGAAGGGTTTGATGAGATAGGACATGGTTTCGATCGCTTTACATTGTGTAAGATTGCTGATTGGATGGCTCAAAATCTTACGTCGAGTCAAGCAAAATCTTACATCATGTCAAATAAGCGCGAAAAAACCCGTCACCTGCTGCTGGATACGGTTCTGTCCCTGCTGCTTGCGCCCGAAGGATCGCCGCTGCGGATGATCGACGTGGCTCGGGCGGCGGGCGTCACCCGGCAGACGGTCTATGATCACTTCTCCAACCGTTCGGAGATGCTGATCACGGCGATCCTGCATTTCGGGGATGGGCTAAAGATCGACGCCCGGCTTGCCCCCAGCCGCACCGCGCCGGACGGCAAAAGCCGCCTTGCGGCCTATACCCGCGCAATGCTGGAGTTCTACCCGCAGATCTACCCGCTGAAACAGGCGCTGATGGCGATGGGGCAGGGCGATGAAGAGGCGAAATCCGCCTGGGCCAACCGTATGGGCGCCATGAAGGACGGCTGCCGTGCTGCGGTGGCGGCGCTGCAGGCGGATGGGGATCTGCTGGACCATCTGACGGTGGATCGGGCGGCGGATCTGTATCTTGCGCTATTGAACATGGACAGCTGGGCGGCCTGCGTGTTGGACAGCGGCTGGGGTGCCGAGGAGTATCTAATGGAAATGCAGCGGGTGATTTCCCTGGCGCTGGTCAAAGACTGAATGGGTAAGAAAAGGTCATGTCTGCAAGGCGTTGGTCCGGTTTGAGCCCATTTCAACGGATGTTGCGGCCCGCATCAATGACCGCATTGTTAGCAGTCCACAAGATACCCGCTGCCTATGTGTCAATACCATGCCTAGGCCACGTAGTATGAGTGACTCGTATCGGACGTCACCGTGTACTAGTTAGCTTCGATCTTGTCGAAAAACACTCCGTGTTTGGCTTGCCACTTTGGCGTCATGGCAACATTTCCCAACAGTATGCCTGCATCTAAGCTGAGCAAAGCCTCTTCGTTTATCGGATCGCCATTGTTTCGATCTATGGTTTTGCGCACCACCATAACGCTATAGCGACAGCCAGCTATTTCTAAATAGGTCTTTCTGATCGTCTCGATCACGTACGTACCACGGTCGACCTCGTTCCCATTTACAAGGATAGCAACGGGAAAACTGTAGGACTTGCCCGCTTTTCCCAACTCAGACCGCTTTACATCTGCGTTTATCTTTAACTGGACGCGGCTGGATGAGGATTTGCGGTCAACCGGCACCACGCCATTCCAATATGTCGTGATAACTGTTTCTACTTTGCCGCTTCTGATAATCTCTCTTTGTTCAAGGACGGTACCGTCGTCAAAAACCGTATTTGTAACGGTGAAGCGTGGCTCTTCACGTGTCAGGTTGAACGAGCTGCCCTTTGTGAGGTCGATGCAGTTCGAAAGAGCTGGACCAGCCACAAGCGCCAAAAGTGCACTAACACATAGGTTTATCAGAGGTCGCATTTTCACCTTCTCCCCGACGGCTCTTCTCAAGTAACCCGTGGAAAGCTAGTCGTAGTTCTTGGTAATTGGTAGGTATTAGTTGTTTCTGATAATGATCAGCCCCCAAGCTTTTGGTCCGAACTTCTGTCGCCGAATGCATCAAAACAGTCGTTGGCACCGTCGCGGCGAAAGTCGGCTTCGTCCGCATAGCTGACCAACACGACCTGCTGACACCCCCAAAGAAAAAGGGCCCGGAGAACCGGACCCTTTTGGAAATCGCTTGGGGCTGATCTTACGCCAGCGAGGCGTCGATGCCCTTGCAGGCTTCGACCAGGCCCTGAACGGCCTTGACGGAGGTGTCGAACATCTCCTGCTCGGCTTTGTTCAGCTTGATGTTGACGATCTTCTCGATGCCGCCAGCGCCGATCACGGTGGGTACGCCCACATACATGTCTTTGACGCCGAGGTCGCCGTCGCAATAGGCGGCGCAGGGCAGGACGCGCTTCTGGTCCTTGAGGTAGGCTTCGGCCATTTCGATCGCCGAGGTCGCCGGGGCGTAGAAGGCGGAGCCGGTTTTCAGCAGGCCCACGATCTCGGCGCCGCCGTCACGGGTGCGCTGAACGATGGCGTCCATTTTCTCTTGCGTGGTCCAGCCCATCTCGACCAGGTCGGGGAGCGGGATACCGGCAACGGTGGAGTAGCGCACCGACGGCACCATGGTGTCGCCGTGGCCGCCCAGAACGAAGGCGGTGACGTCTTTCATGGAGACCTGGAATTCTTCGGCCAGGAAGTGGCGGAAGCGGGCGGAGTCCAGAACGCCGGCCATGCCGCAGACCTTGTGCGCGGGCAGGCCCGAGAATTTCTGCAGCGCCCAGACCATCGCGTCCAGCGGGTTGGTGATGCAGATCACGAAGGCGTCGGGGGCGTTGTCGCGGATGCCTTCGCCAACGGATTTCATGACTTTCAGGTTGATGCCCAGCAGGTCATCGCGGCTCATGCCGGGCTTGCGCGGCACGCCTGCGGTCACGATGCAGACGTCTGCGCCCGCGATATCGGCGTAGCTCTGGGTGCCTTTCAGCGAGGCGTCAAAACCTTCGGAGGGGCCGGATTCTGCGATGTCCAGCGCCTTGCCTTCCGGGGTGCCTTCGGCAATGTCGAACAGAACGACGTCGCCGAGTTCTTTCAGAGCTGCAAGATGGGCAAGGGTGCCACCGATCTGACCTGCGCCGATAAGGGCGATTTTGGGTCGTGCCATGGGGAAATCTCTCCGGTCCGGTTGAATTTGCAGCGATGCCTAAGCCTTAACGCTGCTTCGCGCAAGTGTTCTGCGCTGCGGCACGGGTTTTGCGCCGCTTGCCGCCTTTTGAGGCCTTCGGCTAAATGGTTTTGAAATAAGGGAGTTCCTTGCCGTGCAGATCCTGGAGGCCGGTCCGGTGTTTTTTGCCTTTGCGGTGCCTGCGGTGGTCTTTGCCGGGGTGTCGAAGGGGGGCTTCGGCTCGGGCGCGGCCTTTGCCGGCGTTTCGATTCTGGCGCTGATTGTCGAGCCGGGCCAAGCGCTTGCGCTGATGTTGCCGCTGTTGATGTTGATCGATGTGGCGGCGCTCAAACCCTATTGGCGGCGCTGGAATGGAGGCGATGCGCTGCTGCTGATCCTGGGCGGGCTGCCGGGGGTTGCCCTGGGCGCCTGGCTGTTCTCGGCCATCGATGGCGATGCAATGCGGCTGTTGATCGGCGGTCTTTCTGTCGCATTTGTGATCTGGCAGCTGCGTGCCCGTCTTGGCTGGGTGGCAAGGTCAGATCCACACATGCGGGGATCGGGCAGGGGAATTGCCCGGCGGATCACCGGGCTGAGCGCAGGGGCGACTGCCGGTTTCACCAGTTTTGTCAGCCACGCGGGCGGGCCGCCGGTGGCGGTCTACCTGCTCAGCCGGGGGCGGGCCAAGACCGAATACCAGGCGACAACGGTCCTGGTGTTCTGGGTGCTCAACCTTGCCAAGGCAGTTCCCTATGCGAGCCTTGGCCTGTTCAGTGCCGAAACGCTGACACTTGGGCTGATGCTGGCGCCATTTGCGCTGTTTGGCACATGGGCCGGGGTCCGGCTGCACCACCACATCCCCGAAGGCGTGTTTTTCGCCATCGCCTATGTGCTGTTGACCGTGACCGGTGCCAAGCTGATCTGGGACGGGCTGGCGTGACCCCGGAGCGGGCCGCACATCAGGCGGTCCGATCCATGGGATGCACACACAGCCCCGAGTAGGGATCCGGGATCAGGCGTCGTTGTCGGTGTTGGGCAGGGCTTCGGCCAGAACCTCATACGACTGGCCCGAGGCCATCAGGCAGGTCAGCCCGTTCGGCATCGTGACGGTGATGGTCCAGGTGCCGGATTCGGGAGAGGCAAAGGTCTCCATCACCATGCCCTGGCCGCCCAGACCAATGCTCTGGCGGCTTTCGCCGTATTTCTCGGCCAGTCGTTCCACGACCACCTCGCGCGGGGCGCAGTTGCGGCCCTGTGCAAAGGAGCTGGTTGCGGTCAGGACCAGAACGGCCAGGCCTGCTGCTGTTTTGAACATCGTCTTCTTCATGGGTTTTACCCTTTCCCGAACGGCCTGACAGGGAAGGAGGCAATAAGCTGCCTTCCTCCGAAGTCCCTAACACTGGGCCGGTTTTGCGTGACGTAATCGTTATGCGGGCCTTTGGCCCAGAGGAGTGCCGCAGCACCTGTGGCTTGCGGCGTTCTGTACGGACCGTCCTGGCCCCCGGGCAGGCGGATCATGGAGGGATTTGCTGTGTCCCGGACCGGCTGCGCGATAGAAAAACTCTGCCAAAGAGGTGCTGACAACTGGTTAATCCGGTGCGCATTCACGATTCGCTTCAGATTTCAAGTGGTTCTTTGTGGGGATTTTGCGATTTTTGCGCGAAATGCAGGCGTTTCTGCGCTGCGGCGGGAATTATCTTGAAAGTATCTATTCGAATCTGTACCGGTTTGCGCAACAAAATGACTTGGAGACTTCAGATGGACCCGCGTACCCGCCCCTATCGTTCGGTATTGTACATCCCCGGCTCAAAGCCGCGCGCGCTGGACAAGGCGCGTTCCCTGCCGGTGGACGCGGTGATCTTCGATCTGGAGGACGCGGTGTCGCTCGAGGAAAAGGACAATGCGCGCGACACCCTGGCAGAGGCGCTGGCGACGGGCGGCTATGGCGCCCGCGTGCGCATCGTGCGGATCAACGGGCTGGACACCCCATGGGGGCGTGCCGATGCCGAAGCCGCTGCCAAGATGGACTGCGATGCGATCCTCTTGCCCAAGGTTTCCTCCCCTGCCGATCTGGACGCGCTGGCTGAAATCACCGGTGACAAGCCGCTCTGGGCGATGATGGAAACCCCGCGCGGCATGTTGAACGCGAGTGAGATCGCGGCGCACCCGAAATTGCAGGGCATGGTGATGGGCACCAACGATCTGGCCAAGGAGCTGCAGACCCGCTTCCGCCCCGACCGCCTGCCGATGATGGCCGGCCTCGGCCTGTGTCTGCTGGCCGCCAAGGCGGAAGGCAAGATCATCGTCGATGGCGTCTACAATGCCTTCAAGGATGACGAGGGCCTGAAGGTGGAATGCGATCAGGGCCGCGACATGGGCTTTGACGGCAAGACCCTGATCCACCCGGCGCAGGTCGATGTGACCAACACCGCCTTTGCGCCGTCGGAGGCCGAGATTGATCTCGCCCGCCGCCAGATCACCGCCTTTGAAGAGGTCGAAGCCTCGGGGCAGGGCGTTGCGGTTGTCGATGGCAAGATCGTCGAGAACCTGCACGTCGCCACCGCGCGGGAAATTCTTGCAAAAGCGGATGCAATCGCAGCCATTTCGGCCTAGGTGTTAACAACGTTTAACACCTTGATCGGAGACTGATATGGCACTTTTGGTCCTAGGCATCCTACTGTGGTGGGCTGCGCATCTGTTCAAGCGCATCGCCCCCGGTGCGCGCGCATCCCTGGGCGACAAGGGCAAGGGCATTGTCGCCGTTGCTCTGGTTGTCAGCATCGTGTTGATGGTGATCGGCTATCGTTCGGCTGAAAGCTATGACTTGGGGATCTACCCCCCGTTCTTCCAGCATATCAACAATCTCCTGATCTTGCTTGCGCTCTACTTCACCAGCCCCGGACCCAGCAAGGGCGCGCTCTTTTACAAGATGCGCCACCCGATGCTCACCGGTTTTGGCCTCTGGGCGATTGCCCACCTGCTGGTCAACTGGGATCCGGCCTCTTTCGTGCTCTTTGGCGGGCTCTGGGCCTGGTCGATCGTGGAGAAGATCGTGATCAACCGCGCCGAACCGGACTGGACCCCGGGGCCCAAGGGCAGCATCGCCAAGGATGGCATGTTCTTTGTCGCCTCGATCGTGCTCTTGGCAGTGATCGGCTATATACACGGGCTGATCGGCCCCTCACCATTTCCGGGGTAACTGAGCCATGAAACTCTACCGCTTCCTGAGCGAAGACGACACTTCCGCCTTTTGTCACAAGGTGACCGATGCGCTGAACAAGGGATGGGAGCTTTATGGCTCCCCCACCCAGACCTTTGACCCGGTCAAGGGCATCATGCGCTGTGGTCAATCCGTGGTGAAAGAGGTGGAGGGCACCTATACACCTGACACAAAACTAGGAGAGCACTGATGGCCAAGACCACAGCTGCAAAAACCAATCCGGGGCGCTTTTTCGAAGACTACAAGGTGGGGGATGTGATCGCCCACGCGGTGCCGCGCACCGTTTCGGGGGGCGAACGGGCGCTGTATCACGCGCTCTATCCGGCGCGCCATGCGCTTTATTCCTCGGATGAATTTGCGCGCGCCTGTGGTCTGCCCGCATCGCCGCTGGATGATCTGGCGGCCTTCCACATCGTCTTTGGCAAGACTGTGCCGGATATCTCGCTCAACGCCGTCGCAAACCTCGGCTATGCGGAGGGGCGCTGGCTGCTCCCGGTCTATGAAGGCGATACGCTGCGTTCGGAATCCGAGGTGATCGGGGTCAAGCAGAATTCCAACGGCAAATCGGGCGTGGTCTATGTGCGCACCCGCGGGCTGAACCAGAACGACGAGATCGTGATGGAATACGTGCGCTGGGTGATGGTGCGCAAGAACAACCTCGATGCGCCTGCGCCCGAAACCGTGATCCCCGAACTCAGCAAGGTGATCCCGGCCTCGGATCTGAAAATCCCTGGTGGTCTGGATTTCAGCAATTACGATTTCACCCTTGCCGGTGAGGGCCATCGCTGGGGCGATTACGAGGTGGGCGAGACCATCGACCACGTCGATGGCGTCACCGTGGAAGAGGCCGAGCATATGCTGGCCACCCGCCTGTGGCAGAACACCGCCAAGGTGCATTTCGACGCCACCGCGCGCCCCGATGGCACCCGGCTGATCTATGGCGGCCATGTGATCTCGATGGCGCGGGCACTGTCCTTCAACGGTCTGGCCAATGCGCAGATGATCGTTGGCCTCAATGGCGGGGCGCATGCCAACCCCTGCCTGTCGGGCACCACCATCCGCGCCTGGTCCGAGGTGCTGGACAAGGCCGATACCGAGGCCCCGGGCGTCGGCGCCATCCGCCTGCGTCTGGTCGCGACCAGCGGCGGCGCGCCCTTCGCGCTGAAGGGCGAGGATGGCAAATACCTGCCCGAGGTTCTGCTGGACCTCGATTACTGGGCCCTGATGCCCAAGTAACAGGCCACCTCTGGCGCCTTTCCAGGATATCCGGGAGGGCGCCGGGCAGGCTGTGGTTGGGGCAATGCGGTCAGAGTGGCGCCAAAGCGGACAGAGCTGTGCGGCGCAGTGATTCTGCGCCTTTTGTGGCAAGTGAAGGTTTTGTGATCACTTAACTGACCGCCGTGATCACAATTCTCGTCTTTTCTGCACCGCAGTGAAAATATGGCGCGATTTTTACCGCTCCTTTGCGTGACAGCGCGCAAAAAACCGCTAAAACGTGGTCAGCTAACCGGAAAGGAGCCAACATGGCCGATGTCAATCGGGGCAATCGCCCGCTTTCGCCCTTTATGATTGGGCCGTATTACCGGCCTCAACTCACCTCCATCTCCTCGATCATGGTGCGCATCTCAGGCCTCGCGGTTCTGGGCGTGGCGCTTCTGGTGGTCTGGTGGCTGGTGGCTGCCGCGACCTCGGCCGAGTATTTTGCCATCGCCAATGCGGTGCTGACCAGCTGGTTCGGAGATCTGGTGCTGCTGGGGGCGACCTGGGCGCTTTGGTATCACACGCTGGGCCGCCTGCGTCACGTGATCTGGGATTTCGGCCATTGCCTTGAGGTCAAGGTGGCCGAGAAGCTCGGCATCGGCATGTTCGTCGGCGCCACCGTTCTGACCATCATTACCGTGCTCGTGGTGTAAGGAGACAGCCATGCGTTATCTGACCGACCGCAAGCGAGCCCAGGGGTTGGGCTCCGGGGGAAGTGGAACCCAGCAACATTGGCAGATGATGGTCCGCTCCATCATCATGGTGGTGCTGGTGCCGCTGTTCGTCATCACCTTCGGCATGGGGCTTGGCGGCTCTTACGAAGAGGTGCTGGCCTATTTCAGCCGTCCCTTCCCGGCCATCGTCATGGGATTGGCGCTGGTTGTGGGGATCTACCACCTGATGTGCGAAGCGCAGGAAGCGATCGAGGACTATGTGCACGGCACCAAGGGCAAGCTGACCCTGGTGGCGGTCAAGGCCTTTGCCTTCACGCTGATCGCGGCGAGCCTTTTTGCCCTCGTCAAGCTGGCCCTGTGAACCGGCCCTGTGAACCTGCGCGGTAAGGAACAAGAACAATGACAGCAGCATATGAATATGAAACCCACGAATATGATGTCGTGGTTGTGGGCGCCGGCGGCGCCGGTCTGCGCGCCACCCTCGGCATGGCCGAACAGGGTCTGCGCACCGCCTGCGTGACCAAGGTTTTCCCGACCCGCTCCCACACGGTTGCGGCACAGGGCGGTATCGCCGCCTCGCTCAGCAACATGGGACCGGACCACTGGCAGTGGCACATGTATGACACCGTCAAGGGCTCGGACTGGCTGGGTGACACCGACGCGATGGAATACCTGGCCCGTGAAGCGCCCAAGGCGGTTTACGAGCTGGAACACTATGGCGTGCCTTTCTCCCGCACCGAAGAAGGCAAGATCTACCAGCGTCCCTTTGGCGGTCACACCACCGAATTCGGCGAAGGCCCCGCGGTGCAGCGCACCTGTGCTGCCGCCGACCGGACCGGCCACGCCATTCTGCACACGCTTTATGGTCAGAGCCTCAAGAACAACGCCGAGTTCTACATCGAGTATTTCGCCATCGACCTGATCATGTCCGAAGACGGGCAGTGCCAGGGCGTTGTCTGCTGGAAGCTCGACGACGGCACCATGCATGTCTTCAACGCCA
The DNA here is from genome assembly GCF_028890025.1 of Phaeobacter sp. PT47_59. Lineage (NCBI taxonomy): Bacteria > Pseudomonadati > Pseudomonadota > Alphaproteobacteria > Rhodobacterales > Roseobacteraceae > Phaeobacter > Phaeobacter sp. PT47_59. Next base: position 72,013 of record NZ_JARCJL010000010.1, on the reverse strand, counting down.
AGATGGTCGTGCTGGCCACCGGCGGTTATGGCCGTGCCTATTTCAGCGCCACCTCGGCCCATACCTGCACCGGCGACGGTGGCGGCATGGTGGCCCGTGCGGGCCTGCCGCTGCAGGACATGGAGTTCGTGCAGTTCCACCCGACCGGCATCTATGGCTCGGGCTGCCTGATCACCGAAGGTGCGCGCGGCGAAGGGGGGTATCTCACCAACTCCGAAGGCGAACGCTTCATGGAGCGCTATGCGCCCCAGTACAAGGACCTCGCGCCGCGTGACTATGTCTCCCGCTCCATGACCATGGAGATCCGCGAAGGCCGCGGTGTGGGTGAACATGGTGACCACATTCACCTGAACCTGTCCCACCTGCCGCCCGAAGCCCTGGCCGAACGCCTGCCGGGCATCTCGGAAAGCGCCAAGATCTTTGCCGGTGTCGATGTCACCAAGGAGCCGATCCCGGTTCTGCCGACGGTGCACTACAACATGGGCGGCATTCCCACCAACTACTGGGGCGAAGTGCTGAACCCCACCGCCGAGGATCCCACCGCCGTGGTGCCGGGTCTGATGGCCGTGGGCGAAGCGGGCTGTGCCTCGGTACACGGTGCCAACCGTCTGGGATCGAACTCGCTTATTGACCTCGTGGTGTTCGGCCGCGCCGCTGCAATCCGCGCGGGCAAGGTTGTGAACCCCGAGACCCCCAACCCCGAGCTGAACCAGTCCCAGATCGACAAGGCCTTTGATCGCTTTGACGGGCTGCGCAACGCAAATGGCGGCATTCCGACCGCCGATCTGCGTCTGGAAATGCAGCGCACCATGCAGGCCGATGCCGCCGTGTTCCGGACCTCGGAAACCATGGCCGAGGGCGTCGAGAAGATGACCGCGATCGCCGCCAAGATGGGCGATCTCAAGGTCACCGACCGCTCGCTGGTGTGGAACTCGGACCTGATGGAAACGCTGGAGCTCACCAACCTGATGCCGAACGCGCTGGCCACCATCGTTGGCGCCGAGGCCCGCAAGGAAAGCCGTGGCGCCCATGCGCATGAGGATTTCACTTCCCGTGACGACGAAAACTGGCGCGTCCACTCGGTCGCCCGCGTCGAGGGCAACAAGGTGGACCTCAGCTATCGTCCGGTGATCGTCGATCCGCTCACCACCGAGGACGAGGGCGGTATCAGCCTCAAGCGTATCGCGCCCAAGGCGCGGACCTTCTGAGCATGGCCACAGCGCATATCGAACAGACCGCATGGCAACCACTGGGCTTCGTGCCCGGTGTTGCCCTGCGCCTGTTCGGTATGCGCCGCTCGGGCAACCATGCCATCGTGGGCTGGCTGCAGCGCAATGCGCCCGGCGGGCGCTCGGTCTTCCTCAACAATTGCAAGCCGGGCCAGGATCCCTTGCGCAGCTTTCGCGGGATCGAGGTCAATGGCGCCCATGCCCCCCAGCACAAGGCGCTGCGGGATATGGCTTCGGTGGCGGGCGCGGCCGGTGACGGCGCGCTTCTGGTGATGTCCTACGAGGATACATCGCCCGCGGAATTCACCGGAGACCGACAGGTGTCCGGCGGCTTCGATGAGAGCCGTCTGAGCCGCAACGTGCTGATCTATCGCAGCTTCCTCAACTGGTCGGCCTCGCTTCTGAAGAAGATGCAAGGCAACCCCAGCTACAGCCTGGTGCGCCGCAACGCTATCTTGCTGCGCGCCATGGACACCTACACCCGCCTGTTGGGCATGGTGGAACTGGCAAAGGATCTTGCGGTTACCTGCATTTCCTATGATCGTTGGTGCCGGGAGGATGCCTATCGCGCGGATCTGCTTGAGGAGCTGGGCCTTGAGGCGCAGGACAACAGCCTTGGCACGGTGCAGCGCTATGGCGGTGGCTCTTCCTTCCAGAAGAATGCCAAGGGCGCCGAGGATCTTCAGACCGATCAACGCTGGCGCCAGATGGCGACGGATGCCGAATATCAGTCCGTCCTGCACCTGGCCGCGCGCGATACCGCGCTGACCGACCGGCTGTCGCGGCTGTTCCCGGGTGATGCGGCCCTGCTGGCCCGTGTCGCGGCTGAAACCCCAATGATACGCGGAGGGCTGGCATGATGGCCCCCGCACCCCTGAACCCAGGCGCCGGTTTCGGCGCCGCACTCGCTTTCCGGCAGGGCACCCGCCTCTCGCCGGTTCATCCGATCTCCTGTCTGCAGGCACCGCTTTGGTCCCTGACGATGGGCGGCTAAGCAAGGAGACAGATCTATGGTCGAATTCGCACTTCCGAAAAACTCCAAGATCACCACGGGTAAGACGTGGCCCAAGCCTGAAGGCGCAACCAATGTCCGTAAGTTCCAGATCTATCGCTGGAACCCGGATGACGGCAAGAACCCGCAGGTGGATACGTATTTCCTGGACATGGACAAATGCGGTCCCATGGTTCTGGACGCGCTGATCAAGATCAAGAACGAGATCGATCCCACGCTGACCTTCCGCCGCTCCTGCCGCGAAGGCATCTGTGGTTCCTGCGCGATGAACATCGACGGGATCAACACGCTGGCCTGTATCTATGGCCTGGACGAGGTGAAGGGCGACGTGAAGATCTACCCGCTGCCGCATATGCCGGTGGTGAAGGACCTGATCCCCGATCTCACCCATTTCTATGCCCAGCACGCCTCGATCATGCCCTGGCTGGAAACCAAGACCAACCGCCCCGCGAAAGAGTGGAAGCAGTCCATCGAGGACCGCAAGAAACTGGACGGTCTCTATGAATGCGTGATGTGCGCCAGCTGCTCCACCTCCTGCCCGAGCTACTGGTGGAACGGTGATCGCTACCTCGGCCCTGCCGCCCTGCTGCACGCCTACCGCTGGATCATCGACAGTCGTGACGAGGCCACCGGTGAGCGTCTCGATCAGCTGGAAGATCCCTTCAAGCTCTATCGCTGCCACACGATCATGAACTGCGCCAAGACCTGCCCGAAGGGTCTGAACCCGGCGAAGGCGATTGCCCATATCAAGCATATGATGGTGGAACGCGTGGTCTGATCCCGGCCTGATGGCCTGACAGAACCAATGCCGCCTCGGAGGGTTGCCTTCGGGGCGGTTTTCTTTTGCACGATGCGGCCAGGCTTGCATTTCCTGCATGGCGAGACTGCAGAAATGCATGCTGCACATTGCACCGCGGCGCGCCTATCTTCGGCGGCAGGGAGGAAACATCCTGAAGACAAGGACATGTTTCCATGACACATTCTGTCGAACACACCGCCAAGCCATCCCAGGACAAGGCCGCTGCCGCCCTGAAGGATCTTGAACAGGCCTGGGCCTATTACACGCCGACCCCGCTGCCTCAGACCCCGGAGGAGCAGCCGGTTCTGGGCTATGCCCCTTACTACCAGGCAGCCTGACACCGGGTAGCCGGGTCGGTACCCAGCCATTGACCCTTGCTGCGCGCGGTCGCTAGACAGCGCGCATGCCCATTCTGCTCCTGATCCTTCTGGCCGGTGTCCTTGCCTATTTCATCTGGCGAAACCGGACCTCCACCCTGACGCGCCATTGCCGTTGGCGCGCCGAGCGCAGCAAGGGCCAGTGGCGCTGCACCTCCTGTGGCGCCGTGCAGCCTGGTGAGGCGCAGCCGCGCCACTGTCTGAACCCTGCTGGATCACGCAGGGGCGGGCACTGAGAGTTGCTCTGACTGTATCGCTGACGGGGGCGCTCCCGCCCACTCCCTGACAGCCAAAGGCTGCCGGTCGCGGTTGGGCGTGGCGCCGCGCAAAGCGCGGCGCTGGGCCCAAGGCGGACGGGGGCATCTTTGATGCACCCAGGCAGGCGCGGGAGCCCCCCGTTTTGTCTCTTCCCCGTTTTGCCCCCTGTTTGCCATGGCCAGAAAAATGAGTCCGGGCGCAGAAAACCTCTTGCACGACTCAAAACTTTGCCCGATATGCGCGAATAAGACGCCAACGCACGCGCCTCTGTCGAAAGGGCTAACAGCCCTAGGGTTACGTAGCGACGGTAACGTCTCTGATTGAAGTGAGCGGTCATAGATGGCCGGGTCTTTTGGAGATGACCATGAACGCATACGTAACCGGGCAAATCGCCCGCGGTTGTGAAGTCGTACCTGCAGCACGCCACATCGAGTATATCGCGAACACCGCTTTCGCACGTCCGACCCTGGTGGTCGACGGCGCCGCCGTGGCGCGCCAGTACCAGGCGCTGGCCGCCGGTCTGGGCCGCGCCCGCATCCACTATGCGGTGAAAGCCAACCCCGAAGCCGCCCTGCTGCGTCGCCTCGTGCGTGCGGGGTCCAACTTCGATGCCGCCAGCCGTGCGGAGATCGAAATGTGCCTGGCCGCCGGTGCCGCGCCGCATCAGATCACCTTTGGCAACACCATCAAACGCCCCGCCGACATCGCCTTTGCCTATGAGATCGGCATCCGCCATTTTGCCGCGGATGCGATGGAAGAGCTGGAGAAACTGGCCGAACACGCCCCCGGTGCCCATGTCTGCATCCGCTTGCTGGTCAATGCCACCGGCGCCGACTGGCCGCTCAGCCGCAAGTTTGGCTGCACCCCGGATATGGCCCTCACCCTGATGGACCGCGCCCGCGATCTGGGACTGGTGGCCGATGGCCTCTCGTTCCACGTCGGCTCGCAGACCCGCGATCCGATGACCTGGGGCGTGACGCTGGATCAGGTCCAGACCGTCTGGCAGGCCGCCAAGGATGCCGGTCACACCATGCGCCTGTTGAACATCGGCGGCGGCTTCCCGGCCTCCTATGTCAATACCGTGATGGGCCCGACCGATTATGCCCGCGCGGTGATGGCGCAGGTCAATGCCCGTTTCCCCGATGCCGCCGAAGTCATGGCCGAGCCGGGCCGCGGCCTGGTGGCCGAGGCAGGCGCGATCGTGGCCGAGGTTCTGCTGGTTTCGAAAAAGCACGCGGATGACCTGCACCGCTGGGTTTTCCTCGATATCGGCAAATTCTCGGGTCTTGCGGAAACCATGGACGAGGCGATCCGCTACCGTATCACCACCGAGCGCGACCATGAGCCCACCGGCGCTTGCGTGCTGGCCGGTCCCTCCTGCGACAGCGCCGATGTGCTTTATGAAAAACACCCCTACCAGCTGCCTCTGGGCCTGAAGGCTGGGGACCGCGTGGTGATCCACGCCTGTGGCGCCTATACCTCGACCTATTCCTCGGTCGGCTTCAACGGCTTCCCGCCGCTGGATGTGGTGGTGATCTGAGCAGATCCGCTCAGCAGATTTTGATGACAGCAAAGGCGTTCGGGACTTGTGCCCGGACGCCTTTGCGCATTTGCTTGCGCCGATAACAGCGTCGGTCTCTTTATGGGGTCTCTTTTCCTATTTGGCCTTTTCGGGGACGACCCTCTCACCCGACCCTGAAACAGAAGGACAGGTTGCTGCCATGACGCACCCCCACCCTCCCACCCCGGCAGACGCGGCAGAGCGCAGGGCCGTCAAACCGGTGATCTGCTACCCGAACGAGACCCTGCCAGTGCCGGACCTGGCGCTGTACCGGGCGGTGCGGCAGGCGGCCACGAAGACCGGCGAGGTGCTGGTGCCGCCCCGGGATGCGGCCTGTTTCGAGGTGCCCGCCGGACATTTCTTCCGCATCTCCTCGGCCGAAGGGCCGCAGGTGGGCGATCTGAACCTGTGGAACCGCAATGACCTGTCCGAACGCTTCTATTCCGGCAAGAGCCGCGCGCTGCATGGCACCCATCTGAGCACCGGCGAGCGCATGTGGACCAGCTTTCCGTATCTGCGCCCGATGGCCACCATCACCGAGGATACCCTGGGCTGGTACGGTATGGATGAATTTGGCGGGTCGGTCCACGATGTGATCGGCACCCGCTGCGATCCCTACACCGGCAACCTGCTGGCAGGCAGCCAGTATCACCAGTGCTGCCACTCCAACCTGACGCGCGCATTGGCGGACCATAGGGGGCTGAGCCTCAAAGAGGCCGAAGCTCATGTGCATGACGTGCTCAACGTCTTCATGTGCACGGGCTTCACCCGCGATACCGGCCAGTATTTCATGAAGGCCAGCCCGGTGCGCCCCGGTGATTATCTGGAGTTCTTTGCCGAGATCGATCTTTTGGGTGCGCTGAGCGCCTGTCCGGGCGGGGATTGTTCGGCGGAGCACTCCAGCGACGCGGCAGCGTGTTATCCGCTGCTGGTGGAGGTCTTTGCGCCTGCCCCCGATGCGCTTGACCCTTGGCAGAGCCCCGCCGTCAACGGCTACGATCGCAGTCACGGACGATAGGGGCGGACGATAGCGTGGAGGCTCCCGCGCCTGTGCGCCCGCCCCTAGAAGGGGCGGCACAGAGCCTTGGGCCCGGCAGCGCGCCTGCGGCGCGCTGTGTCACCGCTTGTGGGATGGACATGAAAACGGGCAGCGGAGGTTTCCACTGCCCGGTCTTGTTTCAGCTATCAGCGCTGGTTCAGCTGAAGGCGGCTTCCAGAGCGATCTCCACCATGTCGCCAAAGCTGCGTTCCCGCTGGTCAGCGGGCAGGGCCTCGCCGGTCTGCAGGTGATCCGAGACGGTCAGCACCGCCAGGGCGCGGCAGCCATAGCGGGCGGCGAGGGTGTAAAGCTCGGCCGCCTCCATTTCGACGCCCAGGATGCCGTGACGCACCATCTGTTCATTGAGATCGGGGCGTTCGTCATAAAAGGTGTCGGAGGAATAGATGCCGCCCACATGGGTGGTGACATCGCGCAAGCCAGCGGCCTTGGCGGCGGCCTGGAGCAAGGACCAGTCAGCGCAGGGGGCGAAATTCACCTCCTTGAAGATGCTGGCCGAGGGTGAGCCTGCAGTCGTGGCCGTCATGGCAAGGATCACATCACGGACCGCAACGCTTTTCTGCATGCCGCCACAGGAGCCGATCCGGATCAGGGTTTTTGCCCCGAAATCACGGATCAATTCATTGGCATAAATGGAAAGCGACGGCATTCCCATGCCACTGCCCTGAATGGTGACGGGATTGCCTTTCCAGTGGCCGGTAAACCCGAGCATGCCGCGCACGTTATTTACAAGGCGTGCGTCTTGTAAAAAGGTCTCTGCGGCCCATTTGGCTCGATATGGATCGCCGGGCATCAAAACCGTTTCGGCAATATCGCCCTTTTCGGCACCAATATGAATTGTCATGATCCCATTCCAATCTGAGACTGATCAGATTTCCAGATCGGAAATATCCATGCCGGCGGTCAAGGCTGCATGAACCCAATGAGGTTTGCGTCCGCGGCCGCTCCAGGTTTCTTCCGGATTGTTGGGATTGCGATATTTTGCGGCCGCTTTTTGCTTTTTCGCGCCGCTGCGGGCTGCACCGGCAATCTCTTCCAGCGAGAAGCCGAATTTGGCGGCTGCTTCTTCGGCGGCTTTCAGGGCTTCCTGACGCTCGCGCACTTCGGCTGATTTAATTGCAGTTTCAACGTCCGCCTTTAGCTGAACGAGTTCACTGCGGGACATGGAAGACAGATCGATGCTCATTTTGATACTCCGGTGCATTATGGGTCACGCGGAATTCTCCGCGCGACCCCGATACTGGAATATGCAAGCTTTCACCCAAAAGTATTAGGGGGAATTTTGACCTGCGGGAAAAATACTGTGATTTCGCCTTTACGACGCAATCGCCGGAGGTTTGGCGAGTTCCACAATATCTCCCATAATTGTATTCAGCTCAAAATCCTTCGGCGTATAGACTCGGGCAACGCCCATTTCCTTTAGCCGCGCGGCGTCGTCATCGGGAATGATTCCCCCCACCACCACCGGGATGTGGCCAAGGCCCGCATCGCGCATCAGGTTCATCATGTCTTCGACCAGGGGCAGGTGGCTGCCCGACAGGATCGACAGGCCGACGATATGGGCGTCGTCCTTCTTGGCCTGATCCACCAGTTCCTGCGGGGTCATGCGGATGCCGTCATAGGTGATGTCCATGCCGCAGTCGCGGGCGCGGAAGGCGATCTGTTCGGCGCCGTTGGAGTGCCCATCAAGGCCCGGCTTGCCCACCACGAATTTCAGGCGCCGCCCCAGCTGGTCACTGACCGCGTTGACCGCATCGCGCAGATCATCCAGCCCTTCGGTCTTGTTCGAGGGCGAGCCGGACACGCCGGTCGGGCCGCGATAGGTGCCATGCACGCGGCGCATCTCCTCGGCCCATTCGCCGGTGGTGACGCCTGCCTTGGCCGCCGCGATCGAGGGCTCCATGATATTGCTGCCCTCTTCGGCGGCCTTGCGCAGGGCGGCCAGGGCGGCCTGGACTGCCGCATTGTCGCGCTGGGCGCGCCAGTCGTTCAGGCGACCGATCTGCTGCTGCTCCACCGCCGGGTCGACAACCATGATGCCGCCATCCTCGGTCTGCAGCGGCGAGGGCTCGCCCTCGGTCCAGCGGTTGACGCCGACCACGACGGTTTCATTGCGCTCGATCCGGTTCAGGCGCTCGGCGTTGGAATCCACCAGGCGCGATTTCATGTACTCAATGGAGGCCACGGCGCCGCCCATGGAATCGAGGTTCGCCAGCTCGGCGCGGGCGCCTTCCTTCAGCTCTTCGACCTTGCGGTCCACTGCCGGGTTGCCGTCGAACAGGTCTTCGTATTCCAGAAGGTCGGTTTCATAGGCGAGGATCTGCTGCATGCGCATGGACCACTGCTGATCCCAGGGGCGGGGCAGACCCAGGGCTTCGTTCCAGGCAGGCAGCTGCACCGCGCGGGCGCGGGCCTTTTTCGACAGGGTCACCGCCAGCATCTCGATCAGGATCCGGTAGACGTTGTTTTCCGGCTGCTGCTCGGTCAGGCCGAGGGAGTTCACCTGCACGCCATAGCGGAAGCGGCGGAATTTCGGGTTGTCCACGCCATAGCGTTTCTCGCAGATCTCATCCCAGAGATCGACAAAGGCGCGCATCTTGCACATCTCGGTGACAAAGCGGATGCCCGCGTTCACAAAGAAGGAGATCCGCCCCACCAGCGCCGGGAAATCTTCGGGCGCAATGCGCGGGCGCAGCTCGTCCAGAACCGCCTGTGCGGTGGCCAGGGCAAAGGCCAGTTCCTGCTCGGGTGTCGCACCGGCTTCCTGCAGGTGGTAGGAACAGACGTTCATCGGGTTCCACTTGGGCACGTTGGTGTAGCAGTATTCAGCCACATCCGCGATCATCTTCAGGCTGGGCTTGGGCGGGCAGATATAGGTGCCGCGGCTCAGGTATTCCTTGATCAGGTCGTTCTGAACGGTGCCCTGCAGCTTGCTGACATCGGCGCCCTGTTCCTCGGCCACGGCGATATAAAGCGACAAGAGCCAGGGCGCGGTCGCGTTGATCGTCATGGACGTGTTCATCTGCTCCAGCGGGATCTGGTCGAACAGGGTGCGCATGTCGCCCAGGTGGCAGACGGGCACGCCCACTTTGCCGACTTCGCCGCGCGCCAGCACGTGGTCGCTGTCATAGCCGGTCTGGGTCGGCAGGTCGAAGGCGACCGACAGGCCGGTCTGACCCTTGGCCAGGTTCGAGCGATAAAGCGCGTTGGAGGCCTCGGCGGTGGAGTGGCCGGCATAGGTGCGGATCAGCCAGGGACGGTCGGCTTTGCGGTCATTCTGCGTCTGCGACATGGGCGGGCCTCACGATTCTGAGATGGGTAATTTTATTTCGCTGCGGCGATGTAAAGCGGAATAATAAACCCATGTCAATTCGCTGCAACGCGGCGAAGGCGCGCGGGCGGCTCTGATCCTGCGTCACAATTGCCGTAAACCCGCTTTGCTGCCACAGTCATCCCATGACCGCGACCGTCGAGATCCCGCTCTGGCTCTTCGTGCTGATCCTGCTGTTTGCGGCGGTCACCTTTGCCTCGCATTTCCTGTTCCCGTCTGTGCGCTGGTTCTTCCGACGGCGGCTAGAGCGGGCGGTGGCGCGGCTCAACCGGCGGCTGGAGCGCCCGATCGAGCCGTTCCGGCTGGCGCGGCGCTATGACATGATCCAGCGGCTGATCTACGATCCGCAGGTGGCGCAGGCGGTGGCCGATCACGCGGCGGCCCAGGGTATTCCTGATAATGTCGCCTTTGAGGAGGCGCGCCGCTATGCGCGCGAGATCGTGCCCTCCTTTTCCGCCTTCACCTATTTCAGCTTTGCCATTCGCGTCACGCGCTGGCTGTCCAACGCGATCTACCGGGTGCGGCTGGGTCATCAGGATGAAGAGGCCCTGCGCCGGATCGACCCGGAGGCGACGCTGGTCTTCGTGATGAACCACCGCAGCAATATGGACTACGTGCTGATCACCTATCTGGCGGCGCGGCGCTCGGCCCTGTCCTATGCGGTGGGGGAGTGGGCGCGGGTCTGGCCCCTGTCGCGGCTGATCCGGGCCATGGGCGCCTATTTCATCCGGCGCAAATCCCGCAACGAACTCTATCGCCGGGTGCTGGCCACCTATGTGCGCCTGGCCACGCAGGGCGGCGCCACCCAGGCCCTGTTCCCCGAAGGGGGGTTGAGCCTGGACGGGGCGCTGGCCGAGCCGCGCATGGGGCTGTTGAAATACATCGTCGCGGCCAAGGACGCGGCAGGTCCCAGCCGCGATGTGATCTTCATCCCGGTGGGGCTGAACTATGATTGGGTGCTGGAGGACAAGATCCTGACCTCTGCCGGGCGCGCCGGAGAACGCCGGTTCAAGGCCCGCATCGGGGTCATCATGGCGCGGATGCTGCGGCAGCTGTGGCTGTGGATGACCGGCCGCTATCACCGCTTTGGCTATGCGGCGGTGAACTTTGGCCGCCCGCTGAGCCTGGCGGAGTTCACGGCAGCGCAACCGGTCGAAGGGCAGGGGGCCGAGGATCTGCCCGCCCCGCTGTCGCAGGAGCTGATGGGGCGGATCGGAGAGATCGTGCCGGTCCTGCCGGTACCCGCGGTAGCCTGGCTGCTGCTGTCCGAAGGGGCGATGTCACGCAGCGCGCTGGAGCACCGGCTGGGCGCCTTGCTGGAGCGGATGCCGATGGCGCATGTGCATCTGCCGCGCCACAGCCTGGCCTATGCGGTGGAAGCGGCGCTGCGGCTGCTCCTCCAGCGTGGCCTGGTGCAGCTCGAGCGGGGGTACTACCTGCCCGTGCCCGCCAAACGGGACCTGCTGATCTACTACGCCAACTCCATCCGGCACCTGGTTCCGGCGGCCTCTTTGCCTACAAATGCTGCGGATGCTAAGGGGTATTCTGCGTCCGCGAGGTCATAAAATTTCAAAACAACCTCAAATGGGGTTGCATTATTACCCTCACATTTCTATCTCCTAGAAAGGCCCGCGATTCTGCATTGCGGCGAAATGTTTCATACGAAGGAGGCCATCATGGCTCTGGACACGCAGACCGACGTTATGTCCTACGAGGCGCCCGAGAAGGATCTCTATGAGATGGGCGAAATCCCCCCGATGGGCTTCGTCCCCAAGAAAATGTACGCCTGGACCATCCGCAAGGAGCGCCACGGCGAGCCGAACACCGCCATGGTCGAGGAAGTGGTGGACGTGCCCGAGCTGGACAGCCACGAGGTGCTGGTGCTGGTGATGGCCGCCGGTGTGAACTACAACGGCGTCTGGGCCTCCCTCGGCAAGCCGATCTCGCCCTTCGACGGCCACAAGGCCCCCTATCACATCGCCGGTTCCGATGCCGCGGGCATCGTCTGGGCGGTGGGCTCCAAGGTGACCCGCTGGAAAGTGGGCGACGAAGTCGTGGTCCACTGCAACCAGGACGATGGCGACGACGAGGAATGCAACGGTGGCGATCCGATGTACTCCCCCAGCCAGCGCATCTGGGGCTATGAGACCCCCGATGGCTCCTTCGCGCAGTTCACCAATGTGCAGGCTCAGCAGCTGATGCCGCGCCCCAAGCACCTGACCTGGGAAGAAAGCGCCTGTTACACGCTGACGCTGGCGACCGCCTACCGGATGCTGTTCGGCCACGAGCCGCATGACCTGAAGCCGGGCCAGAACGTTCTGGTCTGGGGCGCCTCCGGTGGCCTCGGTTCCTATGCGATCCAGTTGATCAACACCGCCGGCGCCAACGCCATTGGCGTGATCTCGGACGAGAGCAAGCGCGACTTCGTGATGGGCCTGGGCGCCAAGGGCGTGTTGAACCGCAAGGACTTCAACTGCTGGGGCCAGCTGCCCACGGTGAACACCCCGGAATACAACGAGTGGTTCAAGGAAGCCCGCAAGTTCGGCAAGGCGATCTGGGACATCACCGGCAAGGGTGTGAACGTGGACATGGTCTTCGAACACCCCGGTGAATCCACCTTCCCGGTCTCGACCTTCGTGGTGAAAAAGGGCGGCATGGTCGTGATCTGCGCCGGCACCACCGGCTACAACCTGACCTTTGACGTGCGTTACATGTGGATGCACCAGAAGCGTCTGCAGGGCTCGCACTTTGCCCACCTGAAGCAGGCTTCGGCGGCCAACAAGCTGATGGTCGAGCGTCGCCTTGATCCCTGCATGTCCGAGGTCTTTACCTGGAACGACCTGCCCGAAGCCCACATGAAAATGCTGCGCAACGAACACCTGCCGGGCAATATGTCGGTACTGGTGCAGGCGCCGAAAACCGGCATGCGGACCCTGGGCGAGGTCCTCGACGCGGGCAAATAAGCCCGGCCGACCAACGGTCGAATCAGTGACATTTGAAGGAGCGAATCATTTCCAATGGTTCGCTCCTTTTTTCGTGTTGAAACATCAAATATAGACAATTCAATCTGTTACGGGCGCGGGCCTCCCCATTTTGGGGGAAGATGAACCCGCGAATATGCGTGTTTTTGTTATGAAATTACGATGCGGTCATCACTTGGAAAGCCTCAGGGGGCCGCAATGGGAGAAAATGAATGGATTTTGGACGTTCTCGTTGACCTGAGGGAGGTTGCCGCTGCAAAAGGTTTGAGGGGGCTGAGCGACCAGCTGGATACAGCTTGGGATGTCGCTTATGCGGAGATTTCTCCTCAGACTGACGACAACGGTGCGCGATCTTATGGCGAAGAAGGTAGATCTGGACGGCATTCTGGAGGATCTGGATGCCACCACGACACATGAGGGTCTGCAACAGATCACCGAACGCGTGCGCGATGCCTTCGGGATCGATCATATCGTCTATCACTGGGTCGACAGCGCCGGCGAGCAATATGGCGTCGGCACCTACGACGATGTCTGGGTCCAGCGCTATCTCGAACAGGGCTACCTGCGCACCGATCCGGTCATCATCGGCTGCTACCAGAGGTTCCATCCGGTCGATTGGAAGCGGCTGGACTGGTCCACAAGATCAGCGCGCATTTTCCTCAAGGATGCACTGGCGCATGGCGTCGGGAATCAGGGGTACTCGATCCCGATTCGCGGTCCCAACGGCCAGTTCGCGCTGTTTACCGTAAATCACAACTGCGAGGACGAAGAATGGGCTGAATTTACCGACGACCACAGCCGCGAACTGATTCTCATGGCGCATTACTTCAACCGCAAGGCGCTGGAGTTCGAACCGGATCGCGGACCAGAAAAAGCACAAACCCTATCGCCGCGTGAAATTGATGCACTGACGCTGCTGGCCATTGGCTACAGTCGTGCGCAGGTCGCACAAACCTTGTCAATTTCCGAACATACTTTGCGTGTCTACATTGAAAGTGCACGTTTTAAGCTTGGCGCGCTGAACACCACGCATGCGATTGCGAGGGCGCTCAGCTGCGGCCTGATTGTCGTTTAAGCGACTGAAAAATAAGCGGATTCTTGCCTCTAAAATTTATCTAAACTCTTTGGCATGCTGACCTAAACGCGTAGTCTGGTGCTGCATTTCAAGCTAAAGGGGACAATGCAAATGCTGCGCTATATCTACGGACATGATCTTCACAAACACCCGGAACTGGCCCACTCCATGTTCACGGATCGTGCCGACCAGTTCCGCACCCGGTTGGGGTGGGAGGTCAATGTGGATGCCAATGGTGAGGAGCGCGACCAGTATGACGCGCTGGATCCACTCTATGTGATCTGGGAGATGCCCGATGGCAGCCACGGTGGCTCCATGCGGTTTCTGCCCACCACCGGGCGGGTGATGGTGAACGAGATCTTCGGCCATCTGACGGGCGACTGCCCGGTCGTCAGCCCGCTGATCTGGGAATGCACCCGCTTCTGCCTGTCACGCAATGCGCCGTCCAAGGTGGCCGGGGCCCTGATGCTGGGCGGCGGCGAGCTGATGCGCAACTTCGGGGTGCGCCATTTCGTCGGTGTCTTCGACAAGCGGATGATCCGGATCTATCGTGCCATCGGCTCCAGCCCCGAGGTCCTGGGCAGCGAAGGCGAAGGCCGCGACCAGATCAGTGTCGGCCTGTGGGAGTTCACGCCGGAAAGCTACGAGGTGGTGGCCAAGCGCGCCGGGATTGCGCCGGAACTGTCGCGCCTGTGGTTCGACCGTGCCTTTGGCGAATCCGGCCCGGTAACACCGATGGCGATGACCGGCTGAGGTCCCGCCTGTATCAGTATCCCTGCTTGTTCCTGGGTCGGTTGCCGCTGGTGCAGCCGACCCTTGGGATGTAGGGTCGCGGCATGACACAGCCGCCTATCCAATTCTCCGATGACCAGGCCTCCGCCTATGACAGCGTGGCCGAGCTTTTGCGTCAGGCCGGGGTGGATCTGGACGATGGCTTGTTGCATCCGCCACGTGGCGACGCCGGAGTCATGGCGGTCATCGGCAAAGCGGGATCGGGCAAGACTTTGCTTCTGGCCGAACTCTACAAGGCGCTGGAACAGGCCGGTGTCGAGGTGGTCTCGGGCGATTACGAAAGCCGCAAGAAAAGCGGCAAGCGGACCCTGGCGATCCTGGCGCCCACCAACAAGGCCGCAAGCGTGCTGCGATTGCGCGGCGTGCCAGCAACCACGATCCACCGGATCCTCTATACCCCCGTCTATGACCCCGAATTCGAACGCATCGCCGAATGGCTGGCGGGCAATGGCGATGAGCCCGAGATCGAGGGTCTCACGCCCGAGGCCCTGGCCCGCGCTGCCGCCTTCTACGAGCGCAACAAATCGATCCCCGGTGCCCTGGCGGCCGCGGGCCTGCGCGGCTCGGATTTCATCACCGGCTGGAAACGCCGCGAAGAACCCCTGGACGTCGGTTTCGTGGATGAGGCCTCGATGCTGGATGACCGCCAGTTCGAGGATCTGAAAGAGATTTTCCCGACCCTTTTGCTGTTTGGCGATCCGGCCCAGCTGGCGCCGGTGAACCAGTCCGGTGCCATGGTCTTTGACGGCCTGCCCGAGTCGCGCAAGCTGGTTTTGAACCGTATCCACCGGCAGGAGGCGGACAACCCGATCCTGGATCTGGCCCATGCGCTGGCGGACCCGCAGCTGGGATTTGAAGACTTTGAACGCATGGTCGAGGACGTGGCCCGCCGTGACCCCCGCGTGGTCTGGGGGCAGCGGGTGGAGGTGGACCTGATGGCGCGCTCTCCGGTGCTGGTCTGGCGCAACGCGACCCGCATCCGCCTGATCAACGCCTTTCGCTCGGTCCATGGCGCGCCCGAGGACGCTCTGATCGAAGGCGAGCCGCTGATCTGCGACGGCATCGAACTGCCGCTGAAACACCGCAAGAAACGGCTGGACCTTGAGGCGCGCGGTCTGATCAAGGGGGCGCAGGTGATCTACCTCGGCCCCGGCCGCAAACCGGGTTTCTCGCGCCTGCACGTGATGGGCGCCGAGGATCCGCAGGTCTCGGCCGCCTCCATCGTGAAGATCGAGAAACCGGACGAGGAAGAGCCGTTTATCCCCTATGCCGCCCGCATGGGGGCGACCTTCCTGCATGGGGCTGCGGTGACCATTCACAAGGCGCAAGGGTCGCAGTGGGAAACCGCGCAGGTCTTTGCCCCGGACATCTATGCCGCCGCCCGCATGGGCCGCGTCGAGGCCGGTCAGCCCCTGTGGAAGCGGCTCGCCTATGTGGCGATCACCCGCGCGCAGGAGCGGCTGATCTGGGTGGTGCGCAACCGGCTGGCCAAACCTTCGGGGCCGCTGCGCGTGGATGATCTGCGCGCCGCCCCGGTGGCGGCCCTGACACTTGAGGCAGAGGAGGAGGCGACGATATGAGCCGAAAGACGATCCTGATCACCGGCGCAAGCTCGGGCATTGGCAAGGCGGTGGCGGAACTGTTCCTGAGCCAGGGCTGGTCCGTGGGCCTGCTCGCACGTCGGGCTGACAAGCTGGCCGATGTGGCGCTGGGCCATGACCGCGCCTATGTGCTGCCCGCCGATGTGACCGATGCCACGGCGGTGGATCACGCGGTGAACAGCTTTGCCATGCAGGCGGGGCGTCTGGATGTGCTGTTCAACAATGCGGGCATTTTCACGCCTCCCGGCACCATTGACGAGATCGCGCTGGAAGACTGGCACGCCGCGGTGAATGTGAACCTCACCGGCATGTTCCTGGCGGCACGGGCCGCCTTCCGCCAGATGCGGCACCAGTCGCCACAGGGCGGGCGGATCATCAACAACGGATCCATCGCCGCCCATGTGCCGCGCCCCGGCTCCGTGCCCTATGCGGCGACCAAGGCCGCGATCACCGGCCTCACCCGCAGCCTGTCGCTGGACGGGCGGCCCTTTGACATCGCTTGCGGCCAGATCGATATCGGCAATGCGCGCACGCCGATGGTGGAGGATCTGAGCCATCGTCACTCCATGGCCAACCCCGAAGGCGAGGCGATGCAGACCTTCGCGGTTGAGGATGCGGCACGGTCGGTCTTTCACATGGCGGATCTGCCGCTGGAGGCCAACGTGCAGTTCATGACGGTGATGGCCACCAAGATGCCCTATATCGGCCGCGGCTGAGGGTCGGACTGAGGGGGCGGACTGGGTTGGAAAGGCGGCGCACTCCCGCCCGTCTTCAAGCTGCTTGCGCAGCTCTCATCCCGTTGGGCCCGGCACCGCGCGGGGCGCGGTGCCTTGGTGCAAAAGTAGAGGGCGCGAAGCCTATCGTTCGCGCAAGAGCTGGAAGGCCGCCGAGGCGCCCCAGCCTGCGAGGACGGCGATCACCAGCGACATGATGCCGTAGATAAAGGGCTGTTCGCGCGACAGCGCATAGAGGAACCGCTCCAGCCCGACCTTGCGCACGTCGATCTCTGTCTCATAGGTCGAAACCACTTCGCCGCCACGGGTCAGCAGGACGCGGGTGGTATAGGCGCCTTCGGTCAGGTTCGCGGGCATGTCGATGGCGGTGCGGAACAGGGTCTGCTGATCCACGCTGACGGTTTCGGGGCGCAGGGAATAGAGCCCTTCGTCCTGGCGGATCCGCACCACGGCATCGGCAAACTCCTGGGCGTCGCGGATGTTCATCGCCGCCCCGACCGAGCGGATCGCACGTTCGACGGACACCCGGTGGCGCAGGTCCTCGGTATCGCTGAGTACGGCATCAAAGGGGCCGCTGGTGGCGACCGCGTAGAAGCTGGGGGCTGAGTCCACCAGCACGCTGTCGGCATTGACCCAGATGCCGAGCTTCTTTTCCTTACGGCGCACGGTGACGGGGGAAGAGGGGCCGGAGACGGTCACCACCACCTCCAGCGGCGCACTGTCGGGAATGGGTGTCTCGCGTTTCACCGCGCCGAAGACGAGGATCTCGGAGCCATCGAAATCTGCGGTGATCGCGACCCGGTTCTGGCTGAGGCCAAGGACGACCTCTTCGCGCGCGTCGGCGGCGGGGAGGGATGTTGCGCCGAGCAGGGTGCAGAGCAGGAGGGGAAGCAGACGGCGCATCAATGCCCTCCTGCCACGCCGAGCGAGAACAGCTCGTCCGGCATGATGAGAAGATCCAGGCCCAGCTTGCCGCAGACCGCCAGCACCATGATGGCCAGAAGGATGCGCAGCTGTTCGGCCTTGAGATAGGTGCCGATGCGGGTGCCGATCTGGGCGCCGATGACGCCGCCCACCAGCAGGAGCACGGCCAGCACGATATCCACCGTGTAGTTGGTGGTGGCATGCAGCATGGTGGTGAAACCGGTCACAAGGATGATCTGGAACAGCGAGGTGCCGACCACGACCTTGGTCGGCATTCCGAGAATGTAGATCATTGCCGGAACCATGATGAAACCGCCGCCAACGCCCATGATTGCAGCGAGGATGCCGACCGCGACTCCGACCATGATCGGCGGGATCACCGAGATATAAAGGCCGGAGGTGCGAAAGCGCATCTTGAAGGGCAGCGCATGGACCCAGCCGCGCTGGCGCCGCACCGGTGCGCCGCCCGGTTTGCGGGATTTGCGCAGGGCATTGAGGCTTTCGACGAACATCAGCCCGCCGACGACACCAAGGAAGACCACGTAGCAGAGCTTGACCAGAAGATCGACCTGGCCGAGCTGTTTCAGGTGGTTGAAGACCACGACACCAAGGGCCGCGCCGATCAACCCGCCCGCCTGCAAGACAAGCCCCATCTTGATGTCGACGGTGCGCCTTCGGAAATGGGCGAGTACGCCGGAGAAGGAGGAGGCGACGATCTGGTTTGCCTCGGTCGCGACGGCCACGGCTGGGGGGATGCCGATGAAGAACAGCAAGGGCGTCATCAGAAAGCCGCCGCCGACGCCGAACATGCCGGACAGAATGCCTACCATGCCCCCGAGTCCCAGAAGCAGGAAGGCGTTGACCGAAACCTCGGCGATGGGAAGGTAGATCTGCATGAATCAGTTAGAGCGCTTTGCCGCGGCAAAATCAACTGGCGATGCCGCCCCGCAGCATAGAGGATCGATATTCCGGATCAATCTGGACCTATGGCGACAGCTGCAGATGAGGGAGCGCGAAAGGGCAAGGCTCCCGCGCCCGCAGGTGGCCCTGGCGGTGCCAGAGCCCCCTTGGCGGGCTTGGGCCTGGCGCTGCGCTGACGCGCAGCGCGGCAGCACCCATGGAAAAACCGCCCGGTTTGGCGCCGGGCGGTTGCGTGGAGTGGACAGGGCCGGAAGGCCTTAGCGCTCTTTCACGTAAGGCTCGCCGCCGGCGCGCGGCGGGATCGCCTTGCCGACGAAACCGGCCAGGATCACCACGGTCAGGATATAGGGCAGGGCGTCCATCATCTGCACCGGGATGGTCACGCTGCCCAGTTCGATGTTCTGGAACCGCAAAGCCACCGCCTGCAACAGACCGAACAACAGGCAGGCCCCCATCGCGTGCCAGGGGCGCCACTTGGCAAAGATCAGTGCCGCCAGAGCGATGAAGCCGCGCCCTGCGGTCATGTCCTTGACGAAGCCCGCCTGCAGGGCGGTTGCCAGGTAGGCGCCCGCGATGCCACACAACAACCCGCAGATCGCGACCGCAGCAAAGCGCAAGCCCACGACCGAAACACCGGCGGTATCCACCGCAGCCGGGTTTTCCCCCACTGCACGCAGGCGCAGGCCGAACCGGGTGCGAAACAGCACCCACCAGGTGAGCGGCACAGAGAGGAAGGCGGCATAAACCAGGATCGAATGGCCCGAGAGCAGCTCGGAATAGATCTGCTGGATCATGCCTGCCTCGGCGATCAGCTCGGAGAGAGGGCGGCCCGAAGCCTCGGCATCGCTGGGCCCGATGGCAAAGGGCAGTTCGATCCCGCCAAAGCGCCCTTCGGCCAAGAGCGAGGGCGTGCGCCCGCCCTGCTGGAACCAGTCCTGGGCGATCAGCACGGTCATGCCTGCCGCGAGGAAATTGATGGCCACGCCCGAGATCAGCTGATTGCCACGGAAGGTGATCGAGGCCACACCATGCAGCCCCGCCAGCACCAGCGAGGAGGCGATGCCCGACAGCAGCCCCAGCCAGACATTGCCCGTCAGCGCGGCCACGGCGGCGGAGAAGAAGGCCGCCATCAGCATCTTGCCCTCAAGCCCGATATCGAAAATGCCCGCGCGTTCCGAATAGAGCCCCGCGAGACAGGCCAGCAGGAGCGGCGTCGCCAGACGGATGGTGCTGTCCAGCACCTGGATGATCGTCAGGGCATCCATTATTTAATATCCTCCAGTCTCTCTACGCTTGGCGGGAGTATTGAAGATAGACCGTCTTCGACATCAATTCCGTATTTGGAGGCAACTACCGCCAGCTCCTCACCAACGCGCGCTCGAAGCACGCCAAGTGCTGGGAGAAATATCCATGATGCATAGTGTCCGTTTTCAAATCCGAATTTACGAACATCGGTTCTATCCACAGCAATCAGAAATTCAGAACAGGCCGCTCGCATACGTCTGCAAGCAATTTCTGCGTCTGACTCTTCGGTGAATTTAGGAATGAACCCCGAAATCTTTTCTCTAAGTTTGACGATGCTTTGCACACAATGATCGGGGATCTCCGCCTCATGGTGAACGTACAGTGCCCTATGATGTTCAAGTTGGGCAACCAGTTCTCTTGCAGCCTGCCGTTCGTCAGCGGGGGGTGTCCATTGCATCCCGCCAAGTGGAGTGGAGAACCCGGAGATCCGGCTAGCAATTGTTCGCCAGCCTCTTTTGGGAGACTTTTCCATCAGGCTTTCTCCTTCCGCAGCGCAAGGAAGAGTTTTTCAAGCGGCATCCGCACCATATTGTCGAGCGCGCCAGTAAAGAGGATCACCAGCGCCTGGATCACCACGATCAATTCGCGCGGGATCGAGGTCCAGAGCGCCAGTTCCGCCCCGCCCTGATAGAGGAAGCCAAAGAGGATCGCGGCAAGGAAGACGCCAAATGGATGGCTGCGGCCCATCAGGGCCACGGCGATGCCGATGAAGCCGGCGCCCTCGGTGGAATTGAGCACCAGGCGCTCGGCCTCGCCCATGACGTTGTTGATCGCCATCATGCCGGCAAGACCGCCCGATATCAGCATGGCGATCATGGTGATCTTCACCGGAGAGATCCCGGCATAGAGCGCACCCGATTCCGAATGGCCATAGGCGCGGATCTCATAGCCCAACCGCGTACGCCAGATCAGCAGCCAGACGGCGAAACAGGCGGCGACGGCGACCAGCAGGCTGACGTTGGCCGGTGCGGATTTCGAGAAATTGATCCCGAAGGGCGCGAGCAGCTCATGCAGGCTGGGCAGGTGTACCGTTTCGACAAACCGCGCGGTGGCCGGATCCATGGCGCCTGCGGGTTTCAGCACATTGACCAGCACGTAGTTCAGCACCGCGGCGGCGATGAAGTTGAACATGATGGTGGTGATCACGATATGGCTGCCGCGCTTGGCCTGCAGATAGGCCGGGATGGCGGCCCAGGCAGCCCCGAACAGGGCGGCACCCAGGGCGGCAAAGATCAGCGCCACCGACCAGTGCGGCCAGGGGATGTAGAGACAGACAAGGGCGACGCCAAGCCCGCCGAGCATGGCCTGACCTTCGCCGCCGATGTTGAACATGCGGGCATGGAAGGCCACTGCCACGGCAAGCCCCGTGAACAGGAAATTCGTCGCATAATACAGCGTATAGCCCCAGCCATAGGTGGAGCCCAAGGCACCGGTCACCATCATCTTGACCGCAGCAACCGGGTCTTCGCCAATGGCGAGGATCACCAGGGCAGAGAGGATCGCCGCCAGCACCAGGCTGATCAGCGGGATCAGGACCACATCGGCCCATTTCGGCATCTTGTCCATCTACGCGGCCTCCCCCGCGACACCGGCCATCAACAGGCCCAGTTCCTTTTCATCGGTCTCATTGGCGGCGCGTTCGCCCATGATCATGCCGTCAAACATCACCGCGACCCGGTCCGAGAGCGACAGGATCTCTTCCAGCTCGACCGAGACCAGCAGGATCGCCTTGCCCTGATCGCGCAGGGCCACGATCTGCTTGTGAATGAATTCGATGGCGCCAATGTCCACACCACGGGTGGGCTGGCCGACCAGCAAGAGGTCGGGATTGCGCTCGATCTCGCGGGCAACGACGATCTTCTGCTGGTTGCCGCCCGAGAAATTCTTTGCCGCCAGCCAGGGATCGGGGGGGCGGACGTCGAATTTCTCCATCTTGGCAGCTGTGTCGGCGCGCAGGGCGGCGTTGTCCATCAACAGGCCGCGCTGGTATTCCGGCGCGTGGTGATAGCCGAAGGCAACGTTTTCCCAGGCGTGGAAGTCCATGATCAGCCCTTCGCGCTGGCGGTCCTCGGGCACATGGGCCACATGGGCGGCGCGGCGCGCGCGCCCGTCCGATCCGACACCCGTCAGGGGCAGGGGCTGGCCATTCAGGCGGACCGTTCCGGTGCCGGGGCGCATGCCGCCCAACACTTCCAAGAGTTCCGACTGTCCGTTGCCTGCAACCCCCGCGATGCCGAGGATCTCTCCGGCGCGCACGTTGAGGTCGATGCCCTTGACGCGCTCAACGCCAGCCTCGTCCACGACACGCAGGTTCTCGACCTCCAGGATCGGCTTGCCGGGCTGGGCGGGCACCTTGTCGACGCGCAACAGCACCTTGCGGCCCACCATCAGCTCGGCCAGGTGTTCGGGGTTGGTCTCGGAGGTCTTGACGGTCGCGGTCATCTCGCCCCGGCGCATGACGCTGACCGTATCCGTTGCCTCCATGATCTCGCGCAGCTTGTGGGTGATCAGGATGATGGTCTTTCCTTCGGCGCGCAGCCGGTCCAGGATGCGGAACAGCTGGTCGGCCTCCGCCGGGGTCAGAACGCCCGTGGGCTCATCCAGGATCAGGATCTCGGCCTTGCGGTACAGCGCCTTCAGGATCTCGACCCGCTGCTGCATGCCGACGCCGATCTCGTCGATACGCTTGTCCGGATCGACGAAAAGCTCGTACTCCTCCTCCAGCGCCTTCAGCTCTTTGCGGGCGCGGCGCAGAGAGGGCGTCAGGAGGCCGCTGTCCTCGGCGCCCAGCACGATGTTTTCCAGCACGGTGAAATTCTCAACCAGCTTGAAATGCTGGAACACCATGCCGATCCCGGCGGCAATGGCGGCCTGGCTGTCGGGGATCTCGGTCCGTTGTCCGTTGATCCAGATCTCGCCGCTGTCGGCCTTGTAAAATCCGTAAAGAATGCTCATCAGCGTGGATTTGCCCGCGCCGTTTTCACCGATGATCCCGTGGATCGTGCCGGGGGCGACGCTGATGGAGATGTCCTTGTTTGCCTGGACCGGGCCAAAGGCCTTGGAGATGCCTTTGAGTTCAATCGCTGGTGCCGTCATTCTGGCTCCTCAACTGTCTCGTGGATGCAGCCTCGTGGGTGGGGCCTCCACGGTATCGGCAGCCTCTGCTGCCGGTCAGGGCGGATAAAGCAAACCCGGAGGCAGCGATTGCGGGCCGCCTCCGGGCAAAGCGAACGCCGGTCCAACGTTGCATGCTGGGCCGGGGTCTCAGCCGATCAGAACGACAGGGCCGGGCAGCTGTCGTCGGACATGTAGTCATGCACCTTCAGCTCGCCCGAGGCGATCTTGGCCGCAGCCGCATCCACCATGGCTTTCATCTCGTCCGAGACCAGCGGCGCGTTGTTGTCGTCCAGCGCATAGCCGACGCCGCCATTGGCCAGACCCATGACCGAGAAACCGGTTTCCATGTCGGGACCGTCGGTGAAGGCGCTGTAGACGGCATTGTCCACGCGTTTCATCATCGAGGTCAGGACCTTGCCCGGATGCAGGTGGTTCTGGTTGCTGTCCACGCCGATCGACAGGATGTCCTCATCCGCCGCCGTCTGCAGAACGCCCACACCGGTGCCGCCCGCCGCGGCATAGACCACGTCAGCGCCCTGGCTGATCTGCGCCTTGGTCAGCTCGGAGCCCTTCACCGGGTCGTTCCAGGCCGCCGGGGTGGTGCCGGTCATATTGGCGATGACCTTGGCGTCGGGGTTGGCCGCCAGCACGCCCTGGGCATAGCCGCAGGCGAATTTGCGGATGAGCGGAATGTCCATGCCGCCGATGAAGCCGACGGTGCCGGATTTCGACGCCTCTGCCGCCATCATGCCCACCAGGTAGGAGCCTTCATGCTCGTTGAAGACGACCGAGCGCACGTTGGGCTGGTCGACAACCATGTCGATGATGGTGAACTTGGTGTCCGGGTAATCGGCTGCCACCTGACCCAGCGCGTCGGCAAAGGCAAAGCCGGCCATCACGATCGGGTTGGAGCCGGCCTCGGCAAAGCGGCGCAGCGCCTGCTCGCGCTGGGCTTCGGACTGCAGCTCGATCTCGCGGAAGCTGTTGCCGGTTTCCTCGGACCAGCGTTTGGCACCATTGAAGGCCGCCTCGTTGAAGGATTTGTCGAACTTGCCGCCAAGGTCAAAGATCAGCGCAGGTTCCGCCAATGCGGCGCCAGCGGTCAGGGCAAGCGCGGCCGATGCGCCCATCAGGGATTTCATCAGGCTCATGTGGATACTCCCAAGTCGTTATTAATTGTTACAGCCGGTGTCCGGCCACCCGGTAAAATAGAGTGTCCGGGCACAGGTTCTAGGTGCGACAATTTAGCCTGCAGCTTTGGGACAGGGTCAACCGCTTTTTGACCCTTTGGTGGGAAATCGCGTGGGTGGCCTAGCGTAAGCTGCGTTTCATGAGCACGGCATCGACAGGCGCGGCGCCCGAGCGGGGGTAATAGCCGGGCCTTGTGCCGCAGGTCGCGAATCCGCTGCTCTGGTAAAGGGCCTGCGCCGGGGTGTTGTCGGCAGCGACTTCCAGAAAGGCCTGATCTGCGCCGCGGGTCCGGGCTTGTGCTTGCCAATCCTTCATCACCTGCCGGGCCAGACCCTGTCGCTGGTGATCGGGGTGGGTGGCGATGGTCAGCAGTTCCGCTTCATCGGCGATCACGCGCACCAGTGCGAAACAGCGCGCGTCTCCGATGGCAAATGTCAGCGGGCTGTCCAGGAGCGCGGTGAATTCCCCGGTGCTCCAGGGGCGGGATTGGGTAAAGGCCACCCTGTGGGTCGCGGCCATATCATCCGGGGTGGGGGCGCTAGCCATCGATCAGCGCAGGTGGCACATCGCGGGACGGGGCCGCATCGGCCGCCCTCAGATACAGGGGGGCAGGAGGCGCTGTCACATCGTCTTTGCGCTGGGTGGCGATGCGCGCAATCATTGCGGCCAGTCCTGCGGGGCTGGCCTCGGGCGCGAAGGTGAGCCCGGCACCGCGCGCGGCATCTTCGGCCTCCTGCCGGGGCATCAGACGCGGTGCTTCGCCCGGTAGGGCGGCATAGACCTGATCGCGCGGCGCGGGGATTGCAGCCAGGCTGCCTGTCTCGGCGCGGGCCTCGAACCCATCGACGCCAACCACCGGAATTTCCAGCCCCAGCGCAAGGCCACGCGCGGCGGACACCGCGATGCGGATACCGGTGAAATTACCGGGGCCGACGCCCACGCCGATGGCATCCAGATCGTCCCAGGTCGCGCCGCCGACCGCCAGCACCTCTTCCAGCAGCGGCATCAGACGTTCGGCCTGGCCGCGCGTCATCGGCTCCAGCGCCTCTGCCACAAGGGTGTCGCCCCGCAGCAAAGCGGCCGCGCAATGCGCGGCCGATGTGTCAAATCCCAGAACCAGCGGTTCGGCGGTCATCTTTCGTCCTTTCAAGTCGCTCAAACAGCGACAGCCGCTGTGGTCGCTTATACGGCGACGGGGCGCACCTCGGTCACTTCCGGGATGTAGTGGCGCAGCAGGTTCTCGATGCCCATCTTCAGGGTCAGCGTCGAGGAGGGGCAGCCCGCGCAGGCGCCTTGCATATGCAGGTAAACCACGCCACGTTCGAACCCGTGGAAGGTGATGTCGCCGCCGTCCTGTGCCACGGCAGGGCGCACGCGGCTGTCCAGCAGCTCCTTGATCTGGCTCACCACTTCACCGTCTTCGCCGGTGTGTTCGGCATGGCCCGAGGCCTGTTCGCCGCCCGCGTTGATCACCGGCTGGCCGGACTGGTAATGCTCCATCACCGCGCCCAGGATGCCGGGCTTGATGTGATCCCACTCCACGTCGTCCGCCTTGGTCACGGTCACGAAGTCATTGCCGAAGAAGACACCGTTCACGCCCTTTACCGCAAAGATGCGGGAGGCCAGCGGCGAGGCCTCGGCCGCTTCGGCGGTGGCGAAATCAGCGGTGCCTGCCTCCAGAACGGTCTGCCCCGGAAGGAATTTCAGCGTCGCCGGGTTCGGCGTGGATTCGGTCTGAATGAACATCTGAGGCCTCCGTTTGTCTGTGGCAGATATGCGCGCGAGGCGCCGATAAGTCAAGGTTTGGAATGGTTCTAAATTGCGTCGGGCATCTGGGAAGATCGCCTGCTGCGGTCCGCATCCGGCCTGCGGTCAGGTGATCGCTTCCAGCCGGTCCTTGGACAGATCGCCCGGCACGATGGTGATCGGCACCGGCAGGCTGCCCGAGGTTTTGCTGAGCTGGTTGACCAGCGGCCCCGGCCCCTTGCGGTCGGTGCCTGCGCCCAGCACCAGGACGCCGATTTCCGGATCCGCCTCGATCTGGGCCAGAATTTCGGGGACAGGATCGCCTTCGCGGATGATCAGCTCGGGGTCCACCCCCTGGCGGTCGCGCATCCATTTGGCGAAAACCTCGAAATGGGCGTGGATGCGTTCGCGCGCCTCTTCGCGCATGACCTCGCCGACGCCGATCCAGTGGTTGAACTCGTCAGGCGGAATGACAGACAGGATCGCGACGCCGCCACCGGTGCTGGCCGCGCGCATGGCGGCAAAGCGCATGGCGTTCAGGCATTCGCGACTGTCATCAAGCACAACCAGGAATTTGCGCATCTATACCCTCCACAATCGCGATCAATCTGCCCGAGGGACCGGCCCCTGTCCATCCCCCTGTCCTTTTGCCTGTTCATCCCCCTGTCCATCGCCGTGCTTGCGGGCGCTGCGCGCCACGAGGCTTGCGTACAGCATCAGCACCAGGGCCAGCACCAGAAGCCGGAACAGATGCGCCGCCGCCACGAAGGCCGGATCGGCGCCCAGGGCCGCGCCCAGAATGATCATGGTTTCCAGCCCGCCCGGGGAAAACCCCAGCAGCACATCCAGCAGCGGCAGTCCTGACAGGTAGGCGGCAGGCAGGGCCAAGGCCCCCGCCAGACCACAGGTCAACAGCACGATCACGCCGCCGGCCAGCAGGCTGTCGCGCAGCTCTCCCCAGGCCATGCCGCTGAAGCGCGTGCCAATCAGGCTGCCCATCAGTACCAGGGCGCCCTGTGCGGTCCAATCCGGCAGGCTGCCGCCCGTCCAGCCGCCAAGGTGGGCCGTGGCGGCCACGGAAATGCCTGCAAACAGCGTCGGTGCCGGGAGTTTCAGCCGCGCCAGCACCGGAGACAGCGCCAGCGCCGTGGCCAGCTGCAGGGCGATCCAACCCCAGGGGGTGACCGCGTTGCCGCCCGGCAGGCCAAAGCCCACCTCCATACCGGCCAGGGTGGCGCCCAGCGGCACCAGCAAGGTCAGGGTCATCAGCCGGATCGAGGCGAGGATGATCGGGCGCGACAGCGACAGCGACAGGCTGTCGGCCAGGGCAATGACCAGCCCCAGATGGCCGGGCGCGGCGGCCAGAAAGGATTCGTGCCGGTCAAAGGGCAGCAGGCGCGGCACCAGGCTGCGCCCCGCAAAGGGCGTGAGGATGGTCACCGCCGCCAGCAGGCCAAAGGCCACCGGCCAGCGCATCATGGCCGCGATGCTTTCGGGGCTGACCATGGATCCGATGCTGATCCCCATCACCAGGAAGGCCGCATTCCGGATCCGGCGTGCAATATCCATGGGGGCGCCCCACAGACCGGCCAGGGATACCGCGATGGCAGGTCCGGCCAGCAGCGCCATGGGCATGTGAAGAAGCGAGGCGACCAGGGCGCCGAACCCGCCGACGGCCAGGGTCAGCAGGCTTTGGTGCCCCTTACCCAAGCGTTTCATCCATGGCTGGCGGACCAGTCCCAGTACATCTCGCGCACGCGGCGGGCCATGGGGCCGATCTGGTACTGGCGGTCGTCGAATGCAGTGACCGGGGTGACCTTGCTCATGTTGCCGGACATGAAGACCTCGTCGGCCTCCTCGAAATCCTTGAAGGTCAGCACGGTCTCATGCACGGTCACCCCGTCCGCCTTGAGGTTCTTGATGTGGCGGGCGCGGGTGATCCCGGCCAGGAAGGTGCCATTGGCAATGGGGGTGAAGACCTCGCCATCGCGCACCATGAAGACATTGGCGGTCGCGGTTTCGGCCACATTGCCCATGGCATCCTGCACCAATGCGTTGGTGAACCCCTTGGCGCGCGCCTCGCGCAGCATGCGACCATTGTTGGGGTAAAGGCAGCCGGCCTTGGCGTTGACCACGGCGTTTTCCAGCACCGGGCGGCGGAATTGGGTGCGGGTCAGGGTGGCGCTGGCCTCTGCCGGGGCCATGGCGATTTCTTCCAGGCAGAGCGCGAACTTGGTGCTTTCCGGCTCTGGCGCAAGCATCGTCGCGTCGCCCTCGGTGGCCCAGTACATCGGGCGGATATAGACGGCCGCGCCAGGCGAAAAACGTTTCAGCCCCTCGCGGGCGATCTCCACCATGTCGGCCGCAGTGACCGTGGGCTTCATCATCAGCGCCGTGGCCGAGGCGTTGGCGCGCGCACAATGGAGATCCAGATCGGGGGTCATCCCTTCGAACAGCCGCGCCCCGTCAAAGACCGAGGATCCCAGCCAGGCGGCGTGATCGGCGGCCGTCATGATCGGCACGTCGCCCGCGTGCCACTGACCGTTGAAATAGGTGTGGATGGTGCTGCCAATTGCCATGGGTCGGAGCCTTTCGATCTGTCTTGCTTGCCTCGGACCCTAGGAGCCTCTTCCGGCAAGGTCCAGTGCCGCAAGCGCGCTCTTTTGCACATTGGCCCCTGCGCTTGTCCCTTGGGGCGTTGCCATTCAGGCGCGGGAGCGAAAGGATTGGATAGGCTGTTTCGCGCGCGAAACAACGCAACGGGGGCTGGCAACAGGCGGATGCGCGCCGCAAGGCGCGCTGGGCCCAACGGGGCGCGGGGCATCTTTGATGCGCCCAAGCCCGGGCGGGAGCGGCCCGGTGCGCTGCGGACCTCCGGGATCAGCTGCCCGGTTTCAGATCCAGCTGGGTCAGGATCGCGCCTGCGTCCTTGGCCCATTGGCCGCGCAGGTCGGCGTTTGCGATATGACGCAGGCCCATCGCCGCCAGGCCGTCGAATTTCTGGGAGTCGTCCGCCCCGAAAGAGGCTGACACCCGGGGCCACCAGTACTCGACCGCTTCCTGGGCCTGCGGACCCTCGCCATGGCTCACCAGCCTCGTAAGCCCTTCTCCGGCCAGTTCCGCGTGACGGATCTCGACCGGCAGGATCGCGCGAAAGGCCTCGGCCAGGGGCTGGTAGGACACCCGCGAGAGTTCCGCCAGCTGCACCACCACGGCGCGGCCCATCAGCAGGTTCATCACCACCGCGTCGGTCCAGCCCTCCAGCGGGTAGTTGAACACCGCCAGGCGCATGTCGTGCTTGCTGCGGCTCTGGCCGATGTCGGCGTCGCGTTCCAGCCGTGCGGTCCAGGGGTGATGATCGGCGTAGGCCTCTGTGTCGGCGCCGAAGTCTCCCATGATCTGCAGCACCTTCTCGGCATTGGCGGTCTTTTCCAGCACGATCTTGGCGGCGGCGATACGCGCCTTGATGCCGGGGCCTTCGTTGATGATATCGGCAAAACCGGCCGCCCCGGCCAATTCGCTGTCCACGAAGGTGGCCATCAGTTTGAGCAGCTCGGCACGATAGCGCGGCGGCACGTTGGATGGGTTGGTGAGCTTGCCACCCTGGGCAAGATAGCTCGCAAGGCTCATGTCCTCGGCCATGGGGGTCCTCCCTCGGATCGGTCCGGGCACAATCGACGGACCTTTGAAAGCAAAGACGCGCCCCGAAGGGCGCGCCGTGACATCTGTTACTGATCGTAGTCCACGACCACCTTGTCGGTGACCGGATAGGCCTGGCAGGACAGCACGTAGCCCTTTTCGACCTCATAATCTTCCAGCGCGTGGTTGGTGACCATCTCGACCTCGCCCTCCAGCACCTTGCAGCGGCAGGTCGAGCAGACCCCGGCCTTGCAGGCATAGGGCGCATCCATGGCGTTCTCCAGGGCGGCATCCAGAAGGGTCGTGTCCTTGTCCATCTGGATGGTCTGGGTCGCGCCGTCCAGGGTGATCGCGGCAGAGGTCTGGTTGGCGCCGCTGGCGGCATCCGCGGCGCTCACCTTGCGTTTCGCGCGCCCCGGCTGGGCGCTGGCGAACAGCTCGAACTTGATCTGATCATCCGCAAGGCCCGCGGTGCGCAGGGCGGCAGCAATGCCCAGCATCATCGGTTCCGGCCCGCAGATGAAGGCGGTGTCCACGTTCTGGATGTCGATCCAGTGTTCGAACAGCTGGGCGCATTTCTCCTCGGTCACCAGGCCGGTGAACAGATCGATCTCCTGGGCGTCGCTTTCCAGGATGTGGATCACGTTGAAGCGGCCCATGTAGAGGTTCTTCAGATCCTCCAGCTCCTCGCGGAACATGATCGTGTTCACGCCCTTGTTGGCATAGACCAGCGTGAAGGTGGAGTTCGGCTCCGCCGCCAGGGTGGTTTTCAGGATCGACAGCACCGGGGTGATGCCGGAACCACCGGCAAAGCCGAGGTAGGATTTCTCGGCCCCTGCATCCAGCGGCGTGAAGAAACTGCCCATGGGCGGCATTGCCTGCAGGGTGTCACCGGCTTTCAGCTCGGTATTGGCCCAGGTGGAGAAGGCGCCGCCATCGACGCGTTTGATGCCCACCTGCAGGATGCCCTCGTCCTTTCCGGCGCAGATCGAGTAGCTGCGGCGCAGCTCCTCGCCGTCGAAATCGCGGCGGAAGGTCAGGTACTGGCCCTGGGTGAAATCGAATTCCGCCGCCGCGCCATTGACGGGCTTCAGGGAGACGACAACCGCATCGCGGATCGTCTTGCGGACATCGGTGACTTCTAGATCGTGGAAGCGCGCCATGGAGGTCTCCTCAGATGCACTTGAAATAATCAAAGGGTTCGAGGCAGTCCTGGCAGCGCCAGTGTGCCTTGCACGGGGTCGAGCCGAACTGGCTGACCAATGTGACGTTCTTGCTGCCGCAATGCGGGCATTTCTCGGGGCCGCCCGCAGGTTGCGGCGGGGCGATCCCGTATTCTTCCAGCTTGGCGCGGCCCTTGTCGGACAGCCAGTCGGTGGTCCAGGGCGGCGCGATCTGGGTCTTGAGGCGGATATTGTCCAGCCCGTGATCGCGCAGGGCGGTTTCGATATCCATGTTGATCACCGAGGTCGCCGGGCAGCCCGAATAGGTCGGGGTGACGGCCACTTCCAGCGTGTCGCCATCCCAGGCGACACCACGGATGATGCCGAGATCCACCAGGGAGATCACCGGGATTTCCGGGTCGGGCACGGCGTCCAGCCATTCCCAGATCTGTTCCACGCTTGGCTTGTCAACAGTTTGGCTCATGTGGATGTCCTCATGTTCTCGGCCGGATGTTCTGGCCCGGCAGCACGACTGGCCGGGCAAGGCCCGTTCGCCGCGATGGCCGGGGCCTTAGCCCCAACCAATGGGGCCTGCGCCCCCGGTGCGTGTTGTTACCACTTGGCGCCGGGATAGGCGCGCTGCAGCCACTGCATCTGCGTCAGCAGGTGGCCCAGGTGCTCGGTGTGCATCTTGCCGGTGCGACCGCCCTTGTGACCGAAGGCGCTGTCCGGGATGGTCAGCGTTGCCTCGGTCAGGATCCGGCCGATCAGCGCATCGAAGTCGGCACGCAAGCTGGCCGGATCGGGCGCGATGCCCGCCTTGACCATTTCGGCGTCCACATCATCGGACTGGAACATCTCGCCCACATAGGGCCAGAGGTAGTCCAGCGCCTCCTGCATGCGGCGGTGGCTTTCCTCGGTGCCATCGCCCAGACCCACGACCGTGTCGGCCGAGCGTTCCAGGTGATAGGCAACTTCCTTGCTGGCCTTGGCGGCAATCGCGGCGACACGCTCGTCGCTGGATTTCATCAGGTGGCCCAGCTGGATCGAGTGCCAGGCATCAAACAGGCACTGGCGCATCAGGGTGCGGCCAAAGTCGCCGTTCGGCACCTCGACCAGCAGCAGATTGCGGAAATCCCAGACATCGCGCAGGAAGGCGATATCATCCGCGCTCTTGCCCTCACCCTGCACTTCGCCCGCAAGGCCAAGCCACATCTGGGTCTGGCCAATGAGATCCAGCGCGGTATTGGCCAGTGCGATGTCTTCCTCCAGAACCGGGGCATGGCCGCACCATTCGCTGACGCGGTGGCCCAGGATCAGGGTGTTGTCGCCCATCCGCAAAAGGAACTGGGTAAACGCCTCATCACGGGTCATTACATCGCCCCCACTTCTTCGGGGATGTCAAAAAAGGTCGGGTGACGGTAGACCTTGGATTCAGAGGGCTCATAGAGCGGGCCCTTGTCACCGGGCGAGGAGGCCGCGATGTGGTTGGCTTCCACCACCCAGATCGACACGCCTTCGTTGCGGCGGGTGTAGACGTCGCGGGCGTTCTTGATCGCCATTTCGGCGTCCGGCGCATGCAGCGAGCCGACGTGGCGGTGGCTCATGCCGTGCTGACCGCGGATGAAGATTTCCCAAAGGGGCCATTCGTTTTTCATGGGGTGTTCCTCCTGGCTGAGGGGCCGCCCTGCCGCGCGTCACGTTTCAGGCGCGGGCAGGGGGCGGGTAAGGCTTGGATCGCTTATTCGGCGGCGTGTTTGCGCGCGGCCTTTTTCTGGGCATGGGCCAGCAGACCGTCGCGGACCCAGGCACCATCGTCCCAGGCCTTGTTGCGCGCCGCCAGACGGTCCACGTTGCAGGGGCCGTTTCCTTTGATCACGTCGAAGAATTCCGACCAGTCGGGATCGGTGTAATCGTAGTGGCCGCGTTCCTCGTTCCACTTGATGCCCGGATCGGGCAGGTCGAGGCCTAAGAATTCGATCTGCGGCACGGTTTGATCGACGAATTTCTGACGCAGCTCGTCATTGGTGTTGATCTTGATCTTCCACTTCATCGACTGTTCCGAATGGGTGGAATCCTTGTCCGAGGGGCCGAACATCATCAGCGACGGGAACCAGAGACGGTTCACGGCATCCTGCGCCATCTTCTTCTGCTCGGGCGTGCCTTCGGCCATCTTGCGGATGGCGTCATAGCCCTGGCGCTGGTGGAAGCTCTCTTCCTTGCAGATGCGGATCATGGCGCGGCTGTAGGGGCCAAACGAGGTCCGCTGCAGCGGCACCTGGTTCATGATCGCAGCACCGTCAACCAGCCAGCCCACCGCGCCGATATCGGCCCAGTTCAGGGTCGGGTAGTTGAAGATCGAGGAATACTTCATGCGGCCATCCAGCAGCATTTCGGTCAGCTCGTCGCGGGACACGCCCATGGTTTCCGCCGCGCAGTAAAGGTACAGGCCATGGCCCGCCTCATCCTGCACCTTGGCCAGCAGGATCGCCTTGCGCTCCAGCGTCGGCGCGCGGGTGATCCAGTTGCCCTCGGGCAGCTGGCCGACGATTTCGGAATGCGCATGCTGGCCAATCTGGCGGATCAGCGTCTTGCGGTAGCCCTCGGGCATCCAGTCCTTCGGCTCGATCTTCTCGCCGCGGTCGATGCGTTCCTGAAAGGCCGCGAGTTTCTCCGGGTCGTCATTCGTCGCCTCGGATTTCACCATCTGAGCATACATGGCGCGTCTCCTCCTTTACACACGTTCCAGGATCAGGGCGGCGCCCTGTCCGACACCAACGCACATGGTGCAGAGCGCGTAGCGCCCGCCGGTGCGTTGCAGTTGATAGGCGGCTGTCAGCACCAGGCGGGCGCCGGACATGCCAAGCGGGTGACCGATGGCGATGGCACCGCCATTGGGGTTCACATGGGGGGCATCATCCGCCACGCCAAGGGCGCGCAGGGTGGCAATCCCCTGCGAGGCGAAGGCCTCGTTCAATTCGATCACATCCATCTGGTCGATGGTGAGGCCGGTGCGGGCCAGGACCTTTTGCGTTGCGGGCACCGGGCCGATGCCCATCACGCGGGGTTCGACCCCGGCGGCGGCCATGCCGACGATACGGGCCATGGGTTTGAGACCATTCTTCGCGGCGGCGGTCTCATTTGCCATCAGGATGGCGGCAGCACCATCGTTGACGCCCGAGGCATTGCCCGCGGTCACCGTCTTATCCGGGCCGTTGACGCCCTTCAGCTTGGCCAGCTTTGCGGCATCGGTGCCGGGGCGGGGGTGTTCGTCGGTGTCCACGACCAGCGGATCACCCTTGCGCTGGGGGATGGTGACCGGGGTGATTTCCTCGGCAAAGACACCTGCCGCATGGGCGGCGGCCCAGCGGGCCTGGCTGCGGGCCGCGAATGCGTCCTGATCTTCGCGGGAGATATCATAGTCCTCGGCGACGTTGTCGGCGGTCTGCGGCATCGAATCCGTGCCGTACATCTCGTGCATCTTCTTGTTCACGAAGCGCCAGCCGATGGTGGTGTCATAGACCGCATTGGCGCGGGTGAAGGCGCTGGTCGCCTTCGGCATCACGAAGGGCGCGCGGCTCATGCTTTCGACGCCGCCTGCGATGGCCATGTCATAATCGCCCGACCGGATCCCGCGGCTGGCCATGCCCACCGCATCCATGCCGGATGCACACAGACGGTTGACGGTGGTGCCGGGCACATCCACCGGCAGACCTGCCAAGAGGGCCGCCATGCGGGCCACGTTGCGGTTGCTTTCGCCGGCCTGGTTGGCGTCGCCAAAGATCACATCGTCAATGCTGGCCCAGTCCACATCGGGATTGCGCGCGACCAGTGCGGCAATCGGCGCTGCCGCCAGATCGTCGGTGCGGACTTGGCTAAGGGCGCCGCCGTAGCGGCCAATCGGGGTCCGGGTGGCATCGCAGATGAATGCATCCATGGGGTTCGCGTCTCCTGTTTGGCTCAAAAATTAGCCGACCGTGTAGTCGGTGTACATTAAAGCAGCGATTCGCGGCAAGTAAAATGTAACGCGAAAAGTTATTAATGGAGAATCTTGTAACGCATTGCCTCTCGATCCCTATTGGCTCGCCGGAGAGTGACTTAACGTCCAGACGCGCTGGGCGCGAATTTCTGTTGCGGCGCGGGTGTGCTTTCAGGCAGGCTGAAACAGAACGATCGGTCTGTTGTGGGGCGGGGAGGCTCCGGCGATGGACATCGAGGCGAGGGAGGGGACATGGCGAAGGCCTTTCGTATTGGCGGTGCCAGTGGCTTTTGGGGGGATGCCGCCCTTGCAACGCCGCAGCTTTTGGCGGCGGGCGGGCTGGACTTTATCGTCTATGACTACCTGGCCGAGATCACCATGGCGATCCTGGCCCGCGCCCGCGCCAAGGACCCTGCCGCTGGCTATGCCAGTGACTTTGTCAGCGGCGCCATGGCGCCCAATCTGGCCGCGATCGCCGCGCAAGGCGTGCGCATCATCTCCAACGCGGGCGGGGTCAACCCCGGCGCTTGCGCCGAGGCGCTGCGGGCAGAGATCGCCCGGCAAGGCTTGTCGCTGAAGGTTGCGGTGATCGAAGGCGACGATCTGGCAGGGCAGGCGGATGAGATTGCCGCCAAGGCGCCGGTCGAGATGTTCTCGGGCGCGCCCTTTCCGCCCAAGGACAGGATCGCCAGCATCAACGCCTATCTGGGCGCTTTTCCCATCGCCGCCGCCCTGGACCGGGGCGCGGATATCGTCATCACCGGGCGCTGCGTCGACAGCGCCGTCACCCTTGGCGCCTGCATCCACCACTTCGGCTGGACGGCGCGGGATCTGGACCAGCTCGCGGGCGGATCGCTGGCGGGGCATATCCTCGAATGCGGACCGCAGGCGACGGGCGGAAACTATACCGACTGGCGCGACGTGGTGGAGGGGCTGGCGGAGATCGGCTACCCCATCGCCGAGGTCAACGCCGATGGCAGTTTCGATGTGGTGAAACCCGCAGGCACCGGCGGGCTGGTCTCGCGCGGGACCGTGGGCGAGCAGATGCTCTATGAGATCGGCGATCCGCAGGCCTATATCTTGCCCGATGTGATCTGCGACTTTTCCGGCGTGACGCTGGAGCAGAGTGGCCCTGACCGGGTGCACGTCGCAGGCGCCAAGGGGCTTGGCGTGCCGGGAGAATACAAGACCTGCCTCACCCATGGCGATGGCTACCGCGCCGGGCATATCTTCACCTTCTATGGCTTGGAGGCCGAGGAAAAGGCCCAGGCCTTTGCCGATGCGGCCCTGACACGGACCCGTGCGCAGCTGAAACGTATGAACGCGCCGGACTTTACGGACGTGAGCGTTGAGCTGATCGGCGCCGAAAGCCAGTTCGGCCAGATGCGCCAAAGCCCGCCCGCGCGCGAGGTCGCTGCCAAGATTGCCGTGCGCCACGTGGATGCCCGCGCCGTCGGCCTGTTCATGAAAGAGGCAACCGGATTGGGTCTCGCCACCCCGCCGGGCCTGTCGGGTTTTGCCGGGACACGGCCCCGGCCCAGCCCGGTGCTGGCGCTGTTTTCCTACCTGACACCCAAGGATCAGGTGAAGGTGACGCTGAAAGACGAGGCCGGAGTGGTTGATGTGCCGTCTGCTGGCGCGCAGGCACCAACCCCCGCGCCGCGCCCCGCTTTGCCCATCAAACCGACCGCGAATGCCGTGGTAGAGGTCCCGCTGCTACGCCTCGCCTATGGGCGTAGCGGTGACAAGGGCGACATTGCCAATATCGGCATCCTCGCGCGGCACCCCGACTTCATGCCCTGGATCTGGGCCGCGCTGGATGAAGATCACCTCGCCCGCGTCTTTGGTCATTTCACCAAAGGCCGGATCGAACGCTTCTACCTGCCGGGCAGTGCCTCGATGAACATCCTCTTGCACGGCGCCTTGGGCGGCGGCGGCACATCATCGTTGCGCAATGATCCGCAGGCCAAGGGATATGCCCAGCTGCTGCTGGCGGCCCCGGTGCCGGTGGATGCCGCACTACTGGAAGCCAGTGACGCCAATGAATAAGAGAGACGGAGCCGTGACATGACAGTCTTTCAAAGCCGGATCAGCCCGGCCAGCGATGCCTATCAACAGAACCGCGCCGATATGCTGGCGCTGGTCGAGCGCATGCGCGATCTTGAGGCCCGCGCGGCGGCAAAGTCCGATGAGCGGCGGCCTGTGTTCGACAAGCGCGGTCAGCTCTCCCCGCGGGAGCGGATCTCGGCGCTCTTGGATCCGGGCATGCCCTTTGTCGAACTCTACAACATGGCGTCCTATCTGGTGGATGACCCGGACCCGGAGACATCCATTCCCGGTGCGTCGATCATCACCGGGATTGGCTATGTCTCGGGCCTGCGCTGCATGGTCTTTGCCGATGATGCAGGCATCAATGCGGGAGCGATGACCGGTAAATCGGTGGACAAGGCGCTGGGGGCGCTTGAGATCGCGCACCGCCAGAAGCTGCCCTTTATCCATCTGGTGGAAAGTGCCGGCGCCGATCTGATGCGCTACACGGTGGAGCTCTGGGCCCATGGTGGCGGCATGTTCGCAGGGCTTGCAAGGCTCTCGGCGGCAGGGATCCCGGTGATCACGGTGCTGCACGGCGCCTCTACCGCCGGCGGCGCCTATCAACCCGGCCTGTCGGACTATGTGATCGGGGTCAAGGGCAACGGCATGGCGATGCTGGCGGGTGCGGCGCTGGTGCAGGCCGCCACCGGAGAGGTGGCGCGCGATGCCGACCTTGGCGGCGCCGAAATGCATGCCGAGGTGACCGGACTGGTGGAATACCTGGCCGAGGATGACGCCCACGGGATCGAGATCGCCCGCGAGGTGGTGGCGGGGCTCGGCTGGGCCTCTGGAGCCGTGGCGCGGCCGGACTATGCGCCACCTGCCTATGACCCCGATGAACTGGCCGGCGTGGTGCCGGTCGATTACCGCAAACCCTATGACATGCGCGAGGTCGCGGCGCGGATCGTCGATGGCTCGGATCTCTTGGACTTCAAACCGGGCTACGGGCCGGCGACGCTGTGTCTGCAGGCGCGGATCATGGGGCAGCCCGTGGGGATCCTCGCCAACAACGGACCCATCGACCCCGATGGCGCCACCAAGGCGACCCATTTCCTGCAGGCGATGGATCAGGCGGGCACGCCGGTCGTGTTCCTGAACAATACCACCGGCTATATGGTCGGAACCGAATACGAGCGCGGCGGCATGATCAAGCATGGATCGAAGATGATCCAGGCGGTGACCAACCTGCGGGTGCCGAAGATCTCGCTCTATGTGGGGGCTTCGTTTGGGGCCGGGAACTATGGCATGTGCGGTCATGCCTTTGGCGCCGATTTCCTGTTCACCTGGCCCAATGCGATGACCGGCGTGATGGGCGGGGAACAGGCCGCGCTGACCATGGAGCAGGTCGCCCGCCGCACCGCCGAGCGCAAGGGGTTCCCGGTGGATGAGGCGCGCCTTGCCGCCCAGCGGGCCAAGATCACCGCGCATTTCGACCGGCAGTCGGATGCCTTTTATACCTCGGGCCATATGCTCGACATGGGAATGATCGACCCGCGCGACACGCGCCGGGTGATCGGCTTCTGCCTTGCCACATGTATCGAAGGGCGGGGGCGCGAGTTGCGGCCCAACGCCTTTGGCGTGGCGCGGGCGTGAAGGGAGACGGGACATGACACAGATCACCTCCATTCTGGTTGCCAACCGGGGCGAGATCGCCCTGCGCATCATGAAAACTGCCCGCGCCATGGGCATCACCTGCATCGCGGTCCACACCGAGGCGGACGCGGGCAGCCCGCATGTGGCCTATGCCGACCGCAGCATTTGCATCGGCACGGGGCCGGTGGGCGACAGCTATCTTTCGGCGGAAAAGCTGATCGCGGCGGCGCGGGAGGCGGGCGCCGATGCGGTGCATCCGGGCTACGGCTTCCTGTCGGAAAGTGCCGATTTCGCCCGCGCCTGCACGGAGGCGGGCCTCATCTTCATCGGCCCCGGCGCCGAGGCGATCGCGCTGATGGGCAACAAGGCCGCCGCCAAGCGTCGCATGATCGTGGCGGGCGTGCCCTGTGTTCCGGGCTATGAGGGTGAGGACCAGTCGGCGGAAGTGCTGGCGGCAGAGGCCGCAGGCATCGGCTATCCGGTGATGATCAAGGCAGCAGCAGGCGGCGGCGGGCGGGGCATGCGTCTGGTGAACGGACCAGAGGATTTCGCGGGCGCATTGGGGCTGGCGCAAAGCGAGGCGCTTTCGGCCTTTGGATCAGACGAGGTGATCCTCGAAAAGGCGGTGATCCGCCCGCGCCATGTGGAAATCCAGGTCTTTGCCGACAGGGACGGCCATACCATCCATCTGGGAGAGCGGGATTGCTCGGTGCAGCGCCGCCATCAGAAGGTGGTGGAAGAGGCGCCCAGCCCCGCTCTGGATGAGGGTTTGCGCGCACGCATGGGGGGCGCTGCGGTAGAGGCCGCCCGCGCCATTGGCTATGTCGGCGCTGGCACGGTGGAGTTCCTGCTGGATGATAGCGGTGCCTTCTATTTCCTGGAGATGAACACCCGCCTGCAGGTGGAGCACCCGGTCACCGAATGCGTGACGGGCCTCGATCTGGTGGCGCTGCAGATCCGCGTGGCAGATGGTCAGCCCCTTGGCATCGCGCAACAGGACGTAGCCCTGACCGGCCACGCCATCGAGGTACGTCTTTACGCCGAGGACCCCGCGCAAGATTTCCTGCCGCAGGCGGGGCGCATCGCCCTGTGGCAGGCGCCAAAGGGCGCGGGCATTCGCGTCGATGCCGGGATTACCAGCGGGCAGGAGGTTTCCCCCTATTACGACCCGATGCTGGCGAAACTGATCGCCCATGGTGCGACACGGGACGAGGCGCTGGAACGGCTGATCGGCGCGCTTAAGGATCTGGCGCTGTTTGGTCCGGCCAGCAATCGCGATTTCCTGTTGCAGGTGTTGAGCCATCCCGAATTTGCCGCCGGGAAGGCCACCACCGGCTTCATTGCTGATCACCTATCGGAGGGGGCGGTGGAACCGCTTGGCTCTGCGGAGATCGCCCTTGCGGCGGCGCTGATCTACCACGCCGATCAGGCTGCAGCGGCTGCGGCCAGTGGTGTTGCTCCGGAACTTATTGGATGGTCAGGGCAAGGGGCTCTGCAATCGCGGCTGAAGCTTGCTGCCGGAGAGGCAGTGCATGATCTGCAGCTGAGCGAGGCAGGCGGTGTCCTGACCGTCACCTCTGGGGAGTGGTCACATCAGGTAACGGGGCAGGGCCGGGATCTGCGCCTTGATGGCGCGCGTGCAGATCTGCGCCATTCGCTGATCGAGGGCGACGGGCTTTTTGTCGCGACGGGGGCGCGTCTGTTCGAGGTCGCGCGCATCCGTGCGGGGGCCGCTTCGGCGGCCAGCGACGGCGGTGGCCAGATCACCGCGCCCATGCATGGAGCACTTCTGGAGGTCTGCGTTGCCGTTGGCGATAGGGTCGAGGCAGGTGCCCGCCTTGCGGTGCTTGAGGCCATGAAGATGCAGCATGAAATCCTGGCCCCTGCTGCGGGTGTGGTGGCCGAGGTTCCGGTCATTGCAGGCGCTCAGGTCAAGGCGGGCGATCTTCTGGTAGCGATTGACGTGGAAGGAGCGGCGCAATGAACTCGGATCTGTGCAGACGGCTTGGCATCGAGTTCCCGCTTTTTGCCTTCTCCCACTGCCGCGATGTGGTGGCCGCGGTCACCAATGCGGGCGGCATGGGAGTCTTTGGCGCCGCGATGATGAGCCCCGAGCAGCTGGAAGAGGAACTGAGCTGGATCGACGATCACGTGGACGGGCGCCCCTATGGTGTGGACCTGATTGTCCCCAACACGTTCGAGGCCAAGGGGCAGGACATCCCGGACAAGCAGATCCTGGCCATGGTCCCCGAGGGGCATAAGCAATTCGCCGCTTCCGTGCTGCGGGACAGGGGGCTGGATCCCGGCGATCTGGAGGCGCGGCGGCAGGAGATGCTGGTCTTTCGCGACAATATCAGCGTGGACGGGGCGCGGCGCAGTCTTGAGGTGGCCTTTCGCCATCCCATCGCTTTGATTGCCAATGCGCTGGGCGTGCCGCCTGCCGACATGCTGGAGATGGGCAAGGCGCATGGGGTGGCCGTGGCAGCACTGGTCGGCACCGCAGAGCATGCGCGCGCGCAGGTCCAGGCGGGGGTCGATATCATCGTGGCCGCAGGCGGAGAGGCGGGCGGTCACACCGGTGATGTCGCAACCATGGTGCTGGTGCCAGAGGTGGTACAGGCGGTGGAGGCGATGGGGGCTGATGTGCCCGTGCTGGCGGCGGGCGGCATTGCCAGCGGCGCCCAGATGGCGGGTGCCATGGCCATGGGCGCGGCGGGGGCCTGGTGCGGTTCGGTCTGGCTCACCACGGCGGAAGCCGAGACCAATCCGGTGGTGAAGGAAAAAATGCTGGCGGCCAGCAGCGCCGATACGGTGCGGGCACGCTCGCGCACCGGCAAGCCCTCGCGCCAGTTGATCAGCGGCTGGACCGAAGCCTGGGAGGGGAAATCTGCGCCCAAACCGCTGCCGATGCCGCTGCAGACGCTGGTGTCGGAACCGGCGCTGGCGCGGATCGATCAGCTAAGCCAGGCGGGGGATGTGGGGGCACAGGAGCTGGCCACCTATTGGGTGGGGCAGGGCGTCGGCCTGATGACGCAGGCCATGTCGGCGGGCGCAGTGGTGCAGGCCTTCAAGGAGGATTTCCTGCGGGGCTATGAGCGGCTTCAATCTGCCTTGGAGGGATAATCGCCTTCGTAGTGCAGCACGGTGTTGGGATAGCCGACTCCGTCGATCTCGAACAGGGTCTCTCCCAGGCTTTCAAACCCCTGCCGGTGATAAAACCCGATGGCGGGGGTGTTTTCCGAATTGGTCGTGAGCCAGGGCGCGCCAAGGCCTTTGGTATTGCAATGGTCCAGCCCGGCTCGCAGCAGGGCCTCCCCGATGCCGCGTCCATGATGGCGCGGCTGCACGTAGAGGGTGGAAATCTCGGTATGGCGCCCGCCGACGGGAGAGGGGCGACCTTCCGTGATGCGGATATAGCCATCGATCCCGACCCGGTTCTGCGAGACGATGAGGGTCTCTGCCGGATCCCGCAGCAGGGCGGCAAAGTGGCCGGGCGTGAAGGCCTCCAGGACGAAGGCGGCGAAGGTCTCATTCACTCCGTCGCGCAGGTAGGTGCCGGTCCAGACCTCGATCGACAGGGCTGCCAGTGCCGCGCAATCGCTTGGCTGCGCGGGACGCAGGGTGATCGCGGCTGCATCGGCGGCGGGCATGCTGTCTATCCTTTGGGGCAATTGTGCCGACGGGTAGAGCAGGAAATGGCCGGGCAGGAAACCGGACGGCGCGCAATGTGACGTCCTGTGTTCCACAGGCAACGTGGGGCTCCCGCCCGCCCTGGACCCATTGGGCAATGGACCCAAGGCCGTTGGGCCTGGCGCCGCGCATCCGCGCGGCGCTGCACCGTGCGCCGCACGGTGCCATGCCCAAGCCCGGCAAGGATCATCCGGCCTTAGCCGGTGGTCCTTGTGGGCGCGGGAGCTCCGCCGATTGGTCGCGCACGCCGTGCAACTGAATACTACCGACTTGCCCGCGCCGTTGCCTCTGGTCGGGTCGCGGCCTATCCTGGGAAAAAAGCCGATGTGGCAGGAGAGTGGAACGGGCATGGCCGGGCAGAGCGAGCAGCTACTCAACGCGATCCTCAGCGATATTGACGCCGGGCGGCTCAATCCCGGCGATGTGCTGGACGAGGCCGGGCTGGTCACCCGCCACCAGGTGTCGCGCACGCCGGTGCGGGAGGTGCTGATACAGCTGGAGACCGCCGGTCTGATCCGCCGCCTGCCGCGCAAGGGGGCTGTGCTGTTCAAGCCGACGCTGGAGGAATTCCTGGCGATCCTCGAAGTCCATGCCAAGCTGGAAGGGCAGGCGGCCGGCCTTGCCGCGCGCCGCATGACGAAGGCCCAAGGTGAGGAGCTGGAGCGCATCGTCTCTGCCTGCGAGGCCCATGCCGCGACAAAGGGCGATGGAGATCCCGATGGCTATTACCAGCTGAACCTGCGGTTTCACGAGGTGATCGCGCTGGGATCGGGCAACTCCTTCCTGGTGGAGATGATCAAGACCAACGCACGCAAGCTGATGGCCTATTACCGGGCGCGCTATCGATACCCTGGCTCCATCGCGCAATCGGCCAGGGATCACCGCAGGCTGGCCGGGCTGATCCTGTCCCATGACAGCGCGGCGGCCGAGGCCGAAATGGCCGCCCATGTGCAGTTCGACCAGGTGACGGTGATGGACCTTCTGGCGGCGTTGGGCTGACCCGAGGATTTATCTTTGTGGGGGGGCGGGTTTTCCCATAGGCTGCCCGCATAGAGCCCTTCATTTATTTATTTTTAGCATTCACAGGAACGACCATGACTTTTGTTGCAGAATTCGAGGAACACACGCGGCTTTCCTATCACGACATGATCGAGATTCTGGCGCAGACCCTTGCCGGTTTCGATCCGCGCTCATCGGGGGCGGACGAACTGCGCTTTCGGGTGGAATACACCCGCAGCTTTGGTCGCAATCACGAGGAGACCTATCGCGGTTATCTGGCGATCGATGGCAGCGGGCTTTCGCCGGATGCGGATGATCCGGAGCTGTCAGGCGGTCTGGTCTCCGGCATCCGAATTCGGATCGGCGGGGAACGCATCCGTATCGAAACGCCGGATCTGACGCTTGCGGAGCTTGCCACAGCCAGCCAGTCGGACGCGACGGCGACGCGGTTCTTCACGGATCAGAACTGGTCAGTGGAGGTCAATCTGGGCGGTAGCCTTCAGGGCGGAGGCGGGCTGTTGCCGCTGTATCACCAGAACGTTCCGCGCCTGGACAGCGAATTCTTCGGCGGCCCCGAAGACGACATCTTCGTGTCGGGGCGCGGCGACGATGTGATGCGCGGGCGGGCTGGCGATGACACCCTTTGGGGGGGCAGCGGAAATGACAGCCTGTCAGGAGGATCCGGGGACGATGTCCTGAGCGGCAGTGGGGGACATGACCGCTTGCGCGGCGGCGACGGCGCAGATCGCCTTTTTGGCGGCGCCGGGCGCGACCGGTTGCATGGCGGGGACGGCAACGACCGCCTTGATGGCGGCGGCGGCGACGATACGATCGTTGCAGGTGCCGGATATGACTGGATCTACACCTCCTTTCATCACACGCACGGGGGGGATGTGTTCGTCTTCTCCGACAATGACGACCTGAATCTCGTCCGGTCCACCCGTGACCGGTACAACCGGGTCGATCTGTCCCGGGTCAGTGAAATCGTGGATTTTCAGGACTTGGTGGACAATCACGTGACCTTTTACGAGGCGGGCGAATATATCCCCCCGTCAGAGCATGAGCAGGGCTACCAGGATCTGATGGGCGGGCTGAGTTTCGCCGGAGCGGTGATCGACGATGGTGCCGGGACGATCATCCTTCTGTCCGGCTATCACCGTCTTGCGCATTTTTACGACAGTAGCCCTGATTCGACGATCTTCATCTTCTGA
Source organism: Phaeobacter sp. PT47_59 (assembly GCF_028890025.1). Classification (NCBI taxonomy): domain Bacteria; kingdom Pseudomonadati; phylum Pseudomonadota; class Alphaproteobacteria; order Rhodobacterales; family Roseobacteraceae; genus Phaeobacter; species Phaeobacter sp. PT47_59. The sequence goes on along the minus strand of NZ_JARCJL010000010.1, from coordinate 27,637 downwards.
GCCTAAGCCCCGGCCTGCTCGAAGAACCGCGCCAGGGCCTCGGCAAAGCGCGCCTGATCGGAGCTCTGCGTCAGGCTATCCACGGCCTGCGCATGGACCTTGTCCGGCAGCATGCCCTTCATTTCTTTGGTCAGGGCAGTGATGAAGCCGTGGGTCATCTCTGGGTGATGCTGGGTGGTCCAGATGTGGCGTCCGATGATGAAACCCGCGATGATGTCGCGGCTGGTTGCGGTCTGCACGGCGTCCTTCGGCAGGGCAGTCACGCATTCCTTGTGAGAGCCATAAAGGCGCAAGGGGCTGGGCAGCTCCCGCGCCCAGGGCGGAGTGTTCTGCAAGGTATTGAGCGTCAGCCCCTGCACCCAACCACAGGGGTTGTCACCAAGGCTGCCGCCAAGCGCCAGCGCCACGGCCTGATGGCCGAAACAGGCCCCGAACAGGGGCTGCTTGCGGGCGTGCATATCCCGGATCAGCTGCATCAGCGGGGGGATCCAGGGTAGATCATCGCGCACCGAGGCCGGGCTGCCAGTGATCATCGCGCCATCAAAGGCGGCCATGTCCGCAGGGAACTCCCCATCCTTCACCGAAAACACCGAGACCCGCCAGCCGGGGCGGGCCATGTGGATGAGATCGGCGAATTTCACCCCGTCCTTTGGGTGGCGCGCGGCAAAGTCGCTCTCGTCCGTGTTGGTCATCAGAATGGCCAAGTGCATGATTTGCCTCGTAAGATTTTCATTTACATATTTATGGGGTCCAATAATATACACAAAGCAACCATTCGGGAAGCCCCTCATGACGATCTGGACACCGCAGGACGACGGCTTTGCCGATCTCAGCAGTCACGACACATTCGCAACCGGCGCGCCGCATAACACCTTTGCCCGGCTGCGCCGGGATGACCCCCTGCACTGGACGGACTACGCGGGCGGCGAAAACTTCTGGTCGGTGACCCGCTACGAGGACATCACCGCGATGAACAAGAACACCGAGGTGTTTTCCTCCGCGCGCGGGATCCGGATGGAAGATCAGTCCTACGAGGAATATCTGGCCCGCCGCACCTTTCAGGAGACCGACCCGCCGGAACACTCCAAGGTGCGCATGAAGCTGCTCAAGGCGTTTTCCAAGACCACCATGGCGCAATATGAGGAAGACATCCGCTCCCTGTGCGCCGAGATCCTGGATCAGGCGCTTGCGAAAGGCACGTTTGATGCCACCAAGGAAATCGCCCGGCAATTGCCGATGCGGATGCTGGGCCGCGTGGTGGGCCTGCCGGAGGAGGATCTGCCCTGGCTGGTGGAAAAGGGTGATGCGCTGATTGCCAATACCGACCCGGATTTCACCACGCATGTGCTCGACAAGATGGACACGGATGAATTCCGCATGATGCCCTTCAACTCGCCCGCCGGGGCCGAGCTTTATGTCTATGCCAAGGAGCTGATGGAGGATAAGGCGAAGAAGGGCGACACCTCGGGTGTGCTGAACCTGATCCTGGAGCCGACCAAGGATGGCTCGACCATCACCGAGACGGAGTTCCGCAATTTCTTCTGCCTCTTGGTGGCGGCGGGCAATGACACCACGCGCTATTCCATCGCGGCCGGCATTCAGGCCCTGTGCCATCAGCCCGAGCTGCTGGCGCAGATGCAGGCGGGTGGCGATGTGTGGGACACGGCGGCGGATGAGATCATCCGCTGGGCCACGCCCGCGCTTTACTTCCGCCGCACCGCAACGCGGGATGTGGAGATGCACGGCAAGACGATCCGCGAAGGCGACAAGGTGCTCTACTGGTTCATCTCGGCCAACCGCGACGAGAGCCATTTCGAGGATCCCTTCCGCGTCAACCTGATGCGCAGCCCCAACCGGCATGTGTCTTTCGGGCAGTTCGGCCCGCATGTCTGCCTGGGCATGTGGCTTGCCCGGCTGGAAGTTACCGTGCTGTTTCAGGAGCTGGCCAAGCGGATCAGCCATATCGAGGCGGCCGGACCGCATAAATTCCTGCGTTCGAACTTTGTCGGCGGCATCAAGGAATTGCCGGTGCGGGTCGAGGCGGCATAGGCTGAAAACATCCGGGACACCCGGGCGCAAGCCCGGGCAGCGCCCGACCCTCCCCCCGGGAGGGCGCTACCGCGCCCACCCAGGATCGGGCGCCGCCCTCTCGATGGTGCTGCGCCACCGAATGCAGGGCCAAGCGGTGCAATAAGACTCCGCAGCCCGTCCAACTGGAAGGACCTTAAGCTATGAAGACCCGCCTGCGCGCGATGTTCTGCGACCACCTCAGCATCATGCGGGGGAAATATCTCCCCAACTCCAAGATCGGAGACGATGCCACGCGGTTCTGCCGCTCGGTCTTTGGCACCCATTACGACAAGGACCTGCTGGATGCGCCGGGGTCCATGGTCAAACAGGGCCTGCCGGATATGGAGCTGAAATGGCTCCATGACGATATCCGCGACAGCTGGCATGCCTCCACCAAGGTGGTGCTGGGCGATCTCTATGACGATGAGGGGGAGCCTTTGTCCCTTTGCCCGCGCGGGGCGCTGAAACGGGCGGTGGCGGCCTGGGCCGCGAAGGGCCTGCAACCCAAGGTGGGGATCGAGCTGGAAGCCTTTGCCCTGCAAGCGGACGAAAACGGGCGCCTTGTGCCTTATGATGCACCGGGCGGCGTGGTCTATGGCACCGGTCCCTTTGCCGATCCCCTGCGGTTCAACGACCGGATCTGGGCGATGGCGGATGAGATGGGCTTTAGCCTCGATATGATCACCGCCGAATTCGACAGCCCGCAGTTTGAATATACGCTGACCTTCGACGATGCGGTGAAGGCGGTGGACGATATCGTGCTTTTCCGCTTGATGGCGCGGGAGATCGCGCTGGAATACGGCATTGTCCTGACCTTCATGCCCAAACCCATCGCCGAGGCGGGCGGATCGGGCATGCATATCAACTATTCCTTCGTGGATGAGGCGGGCGGCAATGCTTTGTCTTCCGGTCCGCGTGGCGGGCCTGAACACATGAATGACCTGGCGCGTGGCTGCCTGGCGGGCGTGCTGCATCACCACAAGGGGCTGGCGGGTCTGATCGCGCCCACCGCCAACAGCTATATGCGCCTGCAGCCGGGGAGCCTGTCGGGCTACTGGCAGAACTGGGGCGGCGACCATCGCAATGTCACCACAAGGATCAGTTCCGAAGGCGGCGCCAAGGCGCGGCTGGAACACCGGATGGCGGACGCCTCGGCCAACCCCTACACCGCAGTGGCTGCGGTCCTGCAGGCGTCTCTTCTCGGGGTGGACAAGGGCTACAGCCTGCCGCCGATGGAGACCGGCGACGGGTTCGACAAGACCGATGCGCGTGAGGGCACTGCCATCGACCTGAAAGGCGCGGTTGCCGATCTGGAGCGCGATACGGTTCTGGCCGAGGCGGTCGGGGCCGAGCTGGTCGCCAATCACGTCTTTATGAAGCGCAAGGAAGTGCGCAAGACCCGCGATCTGGAAGGCGACGGGATGCGCGATTTCTACGTGCATTTTGTCTGACGGCCCCTCGGCGAATGACCTCAGGAGAGATGACAGTGAAAGTGACGTGGAAACTGCCGGATGGCACGGAAATCACCGGCGCGGCCGAGGCTGGCCAAAACCTGATGCAGGCGGCCCTCGCCCATGATGTGCCGGGGGTCATCGGCGAATGCGGCGGTACGCTCAGCTGTGCCACCTGCCACGTTCATGTGGCGCCAGAGTGGGCAGAGGCCTGCGGCGCGCCCGAGGATTTCGAGGATGCCATGCTGGATATGGCGGATGACCGCGATGAGACCTCGCGGCTCAGCTGTCAGATCGAGGCCTCTGATGCGCTGGATGGTCTGGTGCTGATCGTTCCCGACGCCTGACACGGGTATCACAGTGTCCGAGGTCGCGCTTTGACCCGGTCCCATGTCTGGAAGGTGACGGGGCTGGGGTATCACCTTTTCCGGATCACGGGCTTGATGCCGGGGCTGATTTTGTTTCTGCGATAGCCGCTTTACTTGCCATATCCCGATTCCGCGCCGCGCCAGCGGCGCCGCCAAAAGGCGCGGGCCCGAAGCGCATGCGCTTCGGGCCCGCCATGGTATCTGGTGGCCTCTGCAGGGCCAAGGGCCCTGCAGAGGCGCCCGCGCATTATCGAGGACTTAGCTGACCGCCGCAAATCCGGCATCAAGTGCGGAGAGGATCGCCTGCACATCCGCAGTCTCCAGCACCAGCGGCGGGGACAGGATGATATTGGGGCCGGACACCCGCACCATGGCGCCCTCGCGGTAGGCGATCTCCTGCAGCATGCCGATGGTCTTCTTGTCGACCGGGGTCTTGCTGACGTGATCGCCGACCAGTTCCAGCGCGCACATCAGCCCATGGCCGCCGCGCACATCGCCGATCAACCCGTGTTTGTCCTTCAGCGCCAGCAAGCCCTGGTGGAGCTCGCTTCCGCGCGCTGCCGCGTTTTCCGGCACGTTCAGGCGTTTGGTCTCTGCCAGGCAGGCCAGCGCCGCCGCCGCGCCCACCGGGTGGCCGGAGTAGGTATAGCCATGGCCGATGGCGGCCTTGCCGCTCTCGTCGCCTTCAAACACCTCGGCCACCGCATCGGAGATCATCACCGCACCAAAGGGGAAATAGCCGTTGGTGATCGCCTTGGCGGTGCACATCAGGTCGGGCTGCACCCCCCAGTGACGCGAGCCGGTCCAGGATCCGGTGCGTCCGAAGGCGGTGATCACCTCATCCGCTATCAAGAGGATCCCGTGTTTCGAGCAGATCTTGTGCACGCCCGGCATGAAGCTTTCATGCGGCGGGATCACACCGCCGGCGCCCAGGATCGGCTCCATGATGAAGGCCGCGATGGTGCCTGCGCCCTGAAAGGCGATCTCATCCTCCAGCGCCTGCAGGCACAGCTGCGCCAGGCGTTCGGGGTTGGTTTCATTGAAGGGGTTGCGATAGGTATAGGGCGCCGGGATGTGGTGGCAGCCGGGCAGGAGCGGCTCGTACTGGGTGCGGAAATTGGCGTTCCCGTTGACCGAGGCGCCGCCCATATGGGTGCCGTGATAGCCTTTCTTGAGGCTGAGGAACTTGGTGCGCCCCTCCTGACCGCGGATCTTGTGATACTGGCGCGCCAGCCGCAGGGCGGTTTCCACCGAGTCCGATCCGCCAGAGGTGAAGAAGGCGCGGCTGAGGCCATCGGGGGCGAAGAACGCCTTCAGTTCCTCGGCCAGCTGGATCACCTGATCGTTGGTGGTGCCGCGGAAGGTCGAGTAATAGGGCAGAACATCCAGCTGTGCCGCGATGGCGTCCTTCACCGGCTGACAGGAAAAGCCGAGGTTCACGTTCCACAGACCTCCGACCGCATCGACGACCTCGTGCCCGTCCACGTCCCGGATGCGCACGCCCGAGGCGCCGGTCACGATGGTGGGCGGATTGGCGAGGCTGTCGGCCGGATGCGCCATCGGATGCCACAGGGATTTGGCATTATGTTCCTTGAGGTAGTTGGAATCTTTCATGAAATCAGCTCCTGACTGCGGCGCCATGGACGGCGGGCAAGGGGGGAAGGGCGAAAAACGGGTGTCGGCTTTGGCAGGTCATGCCGCGGCCTCATTCGGATAATCGGCAGGGGCAGCGCCACCGATGCGATGGGTCAGGGTCTGGCCCGCGCGGCGCAGGGCCTCGGGGATCAGGGTGGCCTGGTCCGCCGTCATGCGCGACACCGGCGCGGCCACGGCCAGCGCGCCGATGACCTTGGCATCGGGGCCAAAGACCGGCACCGCGTGGGAATGGACCTCGGCCTCGAAGCCGCCGACCGATTGCGCCATGCCGACTTTTCGCACCTCGCGCAGATGGGCGCGGATCGCCTCCGGATCGGTGACCGTGGCGGCGGTGTGGCTGTGCAGCGGACCGGACAGGATGGCGTCGACAAAATCGGGTTCCGCAAAGGCCAGCACTGCAAGGCCCGAGGCGGTACCGTGATAGGTCAGCACCTCGGCGTCCTCCATCATCACGCGGGTGGCGTGGCGCGGTGAATAAGCATGGCTGAGGGAGTTGAGCTGGCTGCCCTGCACCAGCGACAGGTGGGTGGTCTCGCCGGTCTGTGTGCTCAGATCCTTCAGCACCCGGCGCGACACCGACAGGATCGGAACGGCAGCCTCGCGCAGGGCGGCAAGGCGCAGAACCTGCGGTCCCAGCCGGTAGGAGCGGTCACCATCGGCCTGTTCGACAAATCCTGATTCCTGCAATTCGCTCATCAGCCGATAGACGGTCGCCTTGTTCATCCCCGACAGGCGCGTGAGGTCGCTGAGCCCGATCTCGGGGCGGCCATGAGAGAAATATCCCAATAAGGACAGGGCTTTGGTGACTGTTCCCATGTGGTGCGGCGATCCCGTGACTGCTGTGTGATGAGGCGAATGCAAAGAAAATCCGCCCCCGTCTTTCAATTTTGTTGACAGATAACCGGGGAGGCTGTCAATCTAAAAACAAACCAATGGTTCAAATAATGAACCGACAATAGGCCGACCCCAACTGACAACAACCGGGAGACTTGCAATGAAACTGACCACCATCGTCAAAGGCGCAGCGGCAGCCGCCGCCCTTGGCCTCAGCGCCGTTGCGGCGCAGGCCGAGTATCCGGAAAAGCCGGTGAACTTCATCGTGCCCTGGCCTCCGGGTGATCTGGAAGACGTGCTGACGCGGATGATCGCCGAGGACTTCCAGGCGGAATATGGCGTTGCGGCTGCGGTGGTGAACAAGCCCGGTGGCGGCGGTGGTCCTTTCCCCGGTGCGATCGAGGTCGCCAATGCGCCCGCTGATGGCTACACGATCGGCTCCTTCGTGATTGGCGTGCCGGTGGTGGGGCACCAGATCGACATCCCGCCGCTGACCCCGGCCAAGTTCGACCCGCTGGGCATCTTCCTGACCTATCCCTTCGTGATCGCCACCTCTGGCGATGCGCCCTATTCCTCGATGGAGGAACTGGCGGCCTACGCAAAGGAGAACGAGGTGGCGCTGGGTCATTTCGGCGATGTGCTGACGCCCACACAGGTGACCAAGGCCTTTGCCAAGAACGCCGGTTTCGAGTGGGGCTCTGACGCGGCTTTTGACGCGCTCGATTGCAACACGTTGGCTTCGGGCGATGCGGATGTGATAAACACCACGCTGCAGCTGATCCTGCCCTGCCTTGACGATGTGAAGGTGCTGGTCTCGATCACCGATGAGCGCATCCCGCTGGTGCCCGATGCGCCCGCGATTGGTGAGCTGGACGCAAGCCTCAATATCGCGCTGTGGAACGGTCTCTTCGTGACCAAGGACACGCCGCAGGACGTGCGCGCCAAGATCATCGCCGTGGCCGAGAAGACCGTGATGAGCGAGCGCGCACAGGCGGTGGCCAAGGAGACCGGCGCGCTGGTCTACTGGCAGAGTGCTGCGGACAGTGCCGCCCGCGTGGCCACTGACATCGAGACCATGGACCGTATCGGCTCCATCCTCGAATAAGTCCTCCTCCCGTATCGGGGCGCTTTCGGGCGTCCCGGTGCATGTCTTTCGCGCGACATAAAGATCCCCTCCCATGACCACAGAACGCGAACGCCGTTTCCCCGGACCCCGGCGCGGACAGCTGATCTTTGCCCTGGCCTTTGTGGCGCTCGCGGCGCTGCTGCTGGCGCTGATCGGTGAGCAGACAGCCTGGGTCAAAAAGACCAAGTTCTTTGCCCAGCCCCGCTTCTGGCCCGCCGTGGCCCTTGGCGGCATGGTGCTGATGGGGGGGCTGCATCTTTACCGGATGCCCTGGCGGCGGGTCACGCGCTATGACGGCTGGGAGGCGCGGCGCTGGGGGCAGGCGCTGGAATATGTGCTGTGGTTCATGGGCTATGTCCTGTTGGTGCCCATCGTTGGCTACCTGCCGGTGACGCTGGTCTTCGTGCCCTTGCTGACCTGGCGCATGGGCTATCGCAGCCCGCGCATGCTGTGGATCAGCGCCTGTTTCGCCATCGCGGTTGTGCTGGTCTTCAAGGGGCTTCTGTCGGTGCGCATCCCCGGCGCGCTGCTGTACGAATACCTGCCCGGTTCCCTGCGCAGCTTCGCCATTCTCTATCTCTAGGCCTTCATTTCGACGGGACCCCCGATGGACCTTATCCTTTCTGCAATCGAGATCCTGATGCGCTGGGACGTGGCGCTGGCCCTTCTGGCGGGGTCGGTGGGCGGCGTCTTGATCGGCGCCATTCCCGGCGTCGGCCCGGCCGTGGCGATCGCGATCCTGCTGCCCGCGACATTCTCGATGGATCCCATCGTCGGCCTCACCGTTCTTCTGGGGATCTACGGCTCCTCCATGTATGGCGGCGCGATCCCGGCGATCCTGATCAACACGCCCGGCACCGCCGTCAATGCGCTCACCACCTATGATGGCTACCCGATGACCGCACGCGGAGAGCCGCGCCGCGCCCTGAGCCTTGCCTATTCCGCCAGCTTCTTTGGCGGGGTCTTCTCGGTCATCTGTCTGATCCTCTTTGCGCCGGTGCTGGCCAAGGTCGCACCCATGTTCGGCAGTCGCGAGATCTTCCTTGCCGCACTTCTGGGGCTGATCCTTGTCGTCGTGGCCCATCGCGGGCAGGCGCTGATCGCGGGCGCCTTGGCCTGTTTCGGCATCTTCCTTAACACCATCGGCATGGAGCCGGTGAAATACACCCAGCGATACACCTTCGGGCAGGATTTCCTGGGCGGCGGCATCAACCTGATCGTCGTGGTGCTGGGCCTCTTTGCGATCTCGCAAGCCTTTGTGCTGCTGACGGATGAGGACGAGAAGATCCACCTCACCCGGTTGCGGGGGGGCATGTTCCAGGGGTTGCGAGAGCTGTCGCGCCATCCGCGTGTGGCGTCGGTCTCGGCAGGTTTTGGCGTGTTGATGGGGATGATCCCCGGCGTCGGTGAATTCACCGCGCAGTTCATGTCTTATACCTACGCGCAAAAGACCTCGAAACGACCGCAGGATTTTGGGCGTGGATCGTCGGAAGGGCTGATTGCCGCCGAGACCGCCAACAACGCCGTGCCCGCCGCCGCCATGGTGCCGCTCTTGGCGCTGGGCATTCCGGGCGAGGCGCTGACGGCAATGATGCTGAGCGTCTTTTACGTGCACAACGTGGTGCCGGGGCCGGGGCTGTTCCAGAACGACATGGATTTTGTCGTTGCGCTTTATCTCGCGCTTTTGATCCTCAACGTGCTGGTGCTGATCTTCCTGTTGTTCGCGACCCGCAGCCTGATCCAGGTGGTGAAGATCCCCAACCGCTTCCTTGGTGTCTGCATCCTGACGCTCAGCTTCGTGGGGGTCTATTCCCTGCGCAACTCTGCCACCGACTGCGTGATGGCGGCGGCCTTTGGCCTTGTAGGGTACATCCTCAAACGCCTGTCGCTGCCCGCGGTGCCGATCATCCTGGGCATGGTCCTGGGCGGCATCATGGAGGTCAAGCTGCGCGCGGCCATGGCACGGGTCAAAACCCCCTTTGATTTCATTGACCGCCCGGTGGCGTTCATCCTGTTTTCCATCATCATACTGGTCCTTGCGCTGCACATCATCCGTGCCTTCCGCGACCGCAAGGAGCTGAAGGAGGCCGAATGGCAGATCAAAACCTCATCAATGAGCTTCGGCGGGCTGATGTGGCGCCGCAAAAACTCTTTCTTGAAGGATCGTGGCAAGCAGGTACGGGCACGCCATGCGAAGTTACTTCGCCGATTGACGGATCTGTTCTGACCACCCTTGAGGGCGCGTCAAAGGCAGATGTGGAGCGTGCCGTGGCTGCCGCTCGCGCGGCCTTCGAGGATGGCCGCTGGTCGCGGCTTGCCCCGGCTGCCCGCAAGAAGGTGCTGCACAGGATCGCTGACCGGATCGAGGCAGAGGCGCTGGCGCTGGCCGTTCTGGGTGTGCGCGACAATGGTACCGAGATGGGCATGGCGCTGAAGGCCGAGCCGGGATCGGCGGCGGGCACATTCCGTTACTATGCCGAAGCGCTGGACAAACTTGCCGGGGAGGTCGCGCCGACCGCCCCCGATGTGTTGGGCCTTGTCCACCGGATGCCGGTGGGTGTCGTGGGCGCCATCGTGCCGTGGAACTTCCCCTTGATGATCGGGGCGTGGAAACTGGCACCTGCGCTGGCCATGGGCAATTCCGTGGTGCTGAAACCGGCCGAAACCGCCTCGCTGTCGCTGCTGCGCCTGGCCGAGATCTGCGCAGACTGCGGCCTGCCAGATGGGGTGCTGAATGTCGTCACCGGCGCAGGTGCGGAAACGGGTGCTGCGCTGGCCGAATCCATGGGCGTCGATGTCTTGGCCTTCACCGGGTCTGGCGCGACGGGGCGCAAACTGCTGGAGGCCTCGGCACGCTCCAACCTCAAACGCTGCTACCTTGAGCTGGGCGGCAAATCTCCCAATATCGTCTTTGCCGACGCCCCCGATCTGCGCCACGCGGCCAAGGTCTCGGCCGCCGGGATCTTCCGCAATTCGGGGCAGGTCTGCGTCGCAGGCTCGCGCCTGTTGGTGGAACAGTCCATCCATGATGAATTCGTGGCCCTGCTGGTGGCAGAGGCCGAGGCCCTGCGCGTTGGCGATCCCCTGGATCTCAGCAACACTATCGGCGCGGTGAACTCCGAGGATCAACTCAGTCGGAACCTATCATTCATGGACACGGCCCGTGCCGAGGGCGGAGAGATCGTGACCGGCGGCAACCGCATCCTGGAAGATACCGGTGGCACCTATATGGCGCCCACCATCGTGACCGGTGTCGCCCAAGGTCACAGCCTGTTCCAGAAGGAGGTCTTTGGCCCGGTCCTGTCGGTCACGCCCTTCAAGACGGAAGAAGAGGCGCTGCGCCTTGCCAATGCGACCGAGTTTGGCCTCGCCTCTGGTGTCTGGACCGCAAACCTCTCCCGCGCGCATCGCATGGTGGCGGGTATCCGCGCGGGCGTTGTCCATGTGAACACCTATGGCGGCGCCGACAATACGGTGCCGCTGGGCGGTGTCGGACAATCCGGCAACGGCCATGACAAATCGCTCCATGCGCTTGATAAATACGTGGATCTCAAAACCGCCTGGATCCAGCTGTGACGGAAGGACACCCCATGCCCGACAAGACCATCCTGATTGCAGGCACCTATGACACCAAGGATGCCGAACTTGCCTATCTTGCCGATGTGATCCGGGGGCAGGGCGGCGGCGTGCTGACCATGGATGTGAGTGTCCTGGGCGATCCCAGCCAGCCCACTGACGTCAGCAAGCACGAGGTGGCCGAGGCAGGCGGCAGTTCGATCCAGGCCGCCATCGACAGTGGTGATGAGAATACCGCGATGCAGATCATGGCGCGGGGGGCGGCGACAAAGGCGCTGGAGCTGTACCGGGCTGGCACCATCGACGGAGTGATCGTCTTGGGCGGCACCATGGGCACCGATCTGGCGCTGGATCTTTGCGCGGCGCTGCCGGTGGGGGTGCCGAAATACATCGTCTCGACGGTGTCCTTTTCGCCCCTGATGCCGCCCGAGCGGATCGCGGCGGATGTTCAGATGATCCTCTGGGCCGGGGGGCTTTACGGTCTCAATTCCGTCTGCAAGGCGGCGCTGAGCCAGGCGGCGGGGGCGGTCCTGGGCGCGGCGCGCGCGGTGGAGCCCCCCAAACGCGACCGGCCCCTCATTGGGATGACGTCATTTGGCAAGACGGTGCTGCGTTACATGGTCAGCCTGAAACCGGCGCTGGAGGCGCGCGGCTATGAGGTCGCCGTCTTCCATGCCACCGGCATGGGCGGACGGGCCTTTGAAAGCCTAGCTTCCGAAGGGGCCTTTGCCGCCGTATTGGACTTTGCGCCGCAGGAGGTCTCGAATCACCTCTTTGGCGGGCTGTCGGCAGGGGCGGACCGGATGACCAATGCAGGTGCTGCAGGCACGCCGCAGCTGGTGGCGCCGGGCTGTTATGATCTGGTGGATTTCATCGGCTGGCAGGAGACCCCGCCGCAACTGCAGGGACGCCCCACCCATGCGCATAACCGGCTGCTGACCTCCGCCGTTCTGGATGCGGAGGAACGCCGTCTGGTGGCCCGTACCATCTGCGACAAGCTGGGGCAGGCCAAGGGGCCGGTTGCGGTCCTGCTCCCCAAGGGGGGCTGCAATGAATGGGACCGCCCCGGCGCCGATCTGCATGATGGTGAAGGCCTTGCCGCCTTCTGCGACGAAATGCAGGCGGCCTACCCGAAGAATGCAGCGCTGCATGCCCTCGACTGCCACATCAACGATGCGGAATTCGCGGACAAGGTGTTGGAGATCTTCGACGCCTGGGTGGCGGAAGGGGTGATTCCGGGCGGATCCGCCTAACCCTTGCATCACGCTTAATGAGTTACAGGGCGCTTGCTCATGCAGGCGCCCTTGTTACATATGGGGGCGGACCTCCGGGTCCAAACAGCATTTTCCTGTCCAACCTGTCCGATACACGCAATTATATTGCTTGCCATGGGAGAGGCCGCGGCCTAGGGTGTTGTCAAATTAGTGGAACGATGTTCCACATAGTGGAATTGAGGTGAAGCCACTCCTCGAGACCTGACCGCTGTGGCCCGCATTTGACGCCGGGTTCTTGCACACGTTGCAAAGGCAGGGCTTGGCGCAGGCAGGGGGAGCATGGCTAGATCTCGACGGGAATAGCGGTGCTGTTGCGGGCCAAGGCTGCCAGCCCCGCAAAGGAGAGGAAAAACGAATGACGGATGCCATTGGATATGAGCGCGTTGGTGATATCGCGGTCCTGAAGGCGCAGAATCCGCCGGTGAACGCGCTGGGACTGGATGTGCGCCAGGGACTGGTGAGCGGGATCGAGCGCGCCGAATCGGAGGGCGCCAAGGCGGTGCTGATTTACGGTGAGGGTCGCACCTATTTCGCGGGCGCCGATATCCGCGAGTTCGGCAAGCCGCCGCAGGGGCCCTTCCTGCCGGATGTCTGCACCCGCATCGAAGCTTCGCCGCTCTTGGTGGTCTCGGCGCTGCATGGCACCGCACTGGGTGGCGGTCTGGAGGTCGCGCTGGGCTCGCATTACCGCATCGCGGTGCCCTCGGCCCGCATCGGCCTGCCGGAAGTGCTGATCGGCGTGATGCCGGGCGCCGGTGGCACCCAGCGCCTGCCGCGCCTCATCGGTATTGACGCTTCGGTCGATGTGATCACCTCGGGCCGTCAGGTCGGCGCCAAGGAAGCGCTGAGCCTCGGCATTCTGGACCGCGTCGAAGAGGGCGAGCCGCGCGAGATCGGCCTGGCCTATACCCAGGAGCTGCTGGATCAGGGCGCAACCCGCCGTGCCATCAGCGAAATGCCCGCACCCGAAGCGGTCGATTTCGATGCACTATACGAGACTGTCCTGAAAAAGGGCCGCGGCCTGCTGGCACCGGCCGTTGCGATCCGCGGCATCCAGGCCTGCTGTGAGCTGCCCTTCGACGAGGGTATGAAGCGCGAGCGGGAACTCTTCATGGAGCTGATGGGCACCGACCAGCGTCAGGGCATGATCCACGCCTTCTTCTCGGAGCGGGCGGTCAGCAAGCTGCCGGAACTGAAAGGTGTTGCGCCGCGCGAGGTCAACAGCCTTGGCGTCATCGGTGGCGGCACCATGGGTGCAGGCATTGCCACGGCGGCGCTGCTGTCCGGTCTGCCGGTTGTCATGCTGGAAATGACCCCCGAGGCCGCCGAGGCCGCAAAGGGTCGCATTTCGGGCAACCTGCAAGGTGCCTTGAAACGCGGCAAGATCAGCCAGGAGAAATTCGATCACCTGACCGGTGAGGCGCTGACGCTGGCGACGGATTATGACGCCCTCAGCGACGTGGATCTGGTGATCGAAGCGGTCTTCGAGGAAATGAGCGTCAAGAAACAGGTGTTCGGCAAGCTGGATGCGGTCTGCAAGAAAGGCGCGATCCTGGCCTCCAACACCTCCTATCTGGATGTGAACGAGATCGCCGCCTGCACCTCGCGTCCCGAGGATGTGATCGGGCTGCACTTCTTCTCTCCGGCGCATGTGATGAAGCTCTTGGAAATCGTGGTGGCCGACAAGACCGCGCTCGACGTGGTTGCCACCGGGTTCGAGCTGGGCAAACGTCTGAAGAAGATCTCGGTCCGCGCCGGTGTCTGCGATGGCTTCATCGGCAACCGGATCCTGGCGACCTATCGCAAGGCGGCCGACCACATGGTGCTGGACGGGGCCTCGCCCTATCAGATCGACAAGGCACTCACCGATTTCGGCTTTGCCATGGGCCCCTTTGCTGTGGCGGATCTGGCGGGTCTCGACATCGGTTGGGCCGTGCGCAAGCGCAAGCGCGCCGAAGGCATGGACCCGCGCGAACGCGACAGCACCTATGCGGACAAGATCTGCGAGGCCGGCAACTTTGGTCAGAAGACCGGCAAGGGTTACTATGTCTACGAGGCAGGCAAGCGCGGCGGCACCCCGAACCCCGAGGTGACCGCGCTGATCGAGGCCGAGCGTGCCGAGAAGGGCATCACCCCGAAAGCGTTTTCGGACGAGGAAATCGTGACCCGCTACATGGCGGCCATGGTCAACGAGGCCGCCAAGGTGGTGGGCGAGGGCATCGCGCGCCGTCCGCTGGACGTCGATATGACGTTGCTCTTTGGCTACGGCTTCCCGCGCTATCGCGGCGGGCCGCTGAAATGGGCCGATATGCAGGGGCTGGATGTGCTTCTGGCCAATATCAAATCTTATGCCGAGGGAGACGACTTCTTCTGGCAGCCCGCGCCTCTGCTTGAGCAGCTGGTCGCCGAAGGGCGTACATTTGACGATCTGAACAAGGAGAACAGCTGATATGAAAGAAGTCGTTATCGTCTCCGCCGCCCGTACCGGGCTGGCCAAGTCCTTCCGGGGATCCTTCAACATGACCCATGGTGCCACCATGGGCGGCGCGGCCGTCGAGGCGGCCGTGGCCCGCGCCGGTATCGAGGGTGCGGAAATCGAAGACTGCATCATGGGCTGTGGCGCTCCCGAAGGGGAAACCGGCGCCAATATCGCGCGCCAGATCGCCCTGCGTGGCGGCCTGCCGATCACCGCATCGGGCATGACCGTGAACCGGTTCTGCTCGTCCGGTCTGCAGACCATCGCCCTGGCCGCGCAGCAGATCATCTGCGAAGGCGCCGGTCCCATGGTTGCGGGTGGCGTCGAAAGCATCTCGATGGTGCAGCCGAAACTGCGTCCCGCACATGAGGCCTGGCTCATGGAGCACAAGCCTGCCGTCTATATGACCATGATCGAAACCGCGGATATCGTGGCCCAGCGTTATGGCATCAGCCGCGAAGACCAGGACGCCTATGGTCTGCGCAGCCAGCAGCGTATCGCTGCCGCGCAGGAGGCGGGTCTGTTCGCCGATGAGATCATCCCCGTCACCACCACCATGGCGGTGAAGGACAAGGAGAGTGGCGAGATCTCGATGAAAGAGGTCGTGGTGGACCGCGACGAATGCAACCGCCCCTCCACCACCCTGGACGGTCTGGCCAGCCTTGAGCCGGTGCGTGGCGCAGGCAACTTCATCACCGCGGGCAACGCCAGCCAGCTGTCCGATGGCGCCGCTGCTGTGGTGTTGATGGACTCCAAGGAGGCCGAGAAACGCGGTCTTGAGGCCATGGGCGCCTTCAAGGGCTTCTGCGTTGCAGGCTGCGAGCCCGACGAGATGGGCATCGGCCCGGTCTTTGCGGTGCCGCGTCTTCTGGAGCGTCACGGGCTGACCGTCGATGACATCGATCTTTGGGAGCTGAACGAAGCCTTCGCCAGCCAGGCGCTCTACTGCCGGGACCGGCTGGGTATCGATGACGAGAAATGCAACGTCAACGGCGGCTCCATCGCCATCGGCCACCCCTTCGGCATGACCGGTGGGCGGATGGTCGGCCACATCCTTCGTGAAGGCAAGCGTCGTGGTGCCAAGCTGGGTGTCGTCACCATGTGTGTCGGCGGCGGCATGGGCGCGGCGGGTCTGTTCGAAATCTACTGAAGCGCAACATGAAAACAGGCGGCGCCCGGCGAACCCATCGAGGGTCCACCGGGCGCTACCCGGCCCCTTGAAAGGGGCCGTGCATTGGCCCGTCCACAGGGATCGGCCAGGAGGAGAAAGAAATGGATCTGAGCTATACCGCAGAAGAGCAGGCCTTTCGCCAGGAGGTGCGCAGCTTCCTGGAGGAAAAACTGCCCAAGGAGATGTCGGACGCCGTGCGCGAGGGACGCGGCCTGGGCAAGGAAGGCCACGACCGCTGGCACGCCATCCTGAACGAGCAGGGCTGGCTGGCGCCGAACTGGCCGCAGGACTTCGGCGGCTGCGCCTGGAACGCGGTGCAGCGCCATATCTTCGAGGAAGAATGCTGCCGCGCCCATGCGCCGCGCATCGTGCCCTTTGGCCTGACCATGCTGGCGCCGGTGCTGCAGAAATTCGGCTCCAAGGAGCAGCAGGACTATTACCTCCCGAAGATCCTGAGCGGCGAGCACTGGTGGTGCCAGGGCTATTCGGAACCCGGCGCGGGCTCGGACCTTGCCAGCCTCAAGACCAAGGCCGTGCGCGAGGGGGACCACTATATCGTCAACGGCCAGAAGACCTGGACCACCCTTGGCCAATACGCCAACTGGATCTTCTGCCTGGTGCGCACCGATCCGGACGCCAAGCAGCAGGAGGGGATCTCCTTCCTTCTGATCGACATGGACACGCCCGGCATCGAAGTGCGCCCGATCATCCTTCTGGATGGCACCCATGAGGTGAACGAGGTCTGGTTCACCGATGTGAAGGTGCCGGTCGAGAACCTGGTGGGCGAGGAAAACAAGGGCTGGACCTACGCCAAGTACCTGCTCACCCATGAACGCACGAATATTGCCGGTGTCGGCTTCAGCCAGGCGGGGCTTGATGCGGTCAAGCGCCTGGCGCGCAGCCAGATGCACAAGGGCCGCCCGCTGATCGAGAACCCCTATTTCGCCGCCCGTGTGGCGCAGGCGGAGATCGATCTGATGGCCATGGCCACCACCAACCTGCGCATCATCTCTGCCGCCGCCTCGGGGCAGGCGCCGGGCGTCGAAAGCTCGATGCTGAAGGTGAAAGGCACCGAGATCCGCCAGGAGATCAACGACATGGCGCGCCGCGCCGCGGGCGTTTACGCGATGCCCTTCGCCTCGGAAGCGGTGGAAGGGGGCAACGAGCCGCCCATCGGCCCCGAAGGCACCGCAGCCGTGGCCGCGCAGTATTTCAACAACCGCAAACTGTCGATCTTTGGTGGCTCCAACGAGATCCAGAAGAACATCATCGCAAAAGTGAAAATGGGAGGCCGGGCATGAATTTCGACCTGACCGAAGAGCGGCAGATGCTGCAGGACAGCCTGCGCCGTTTCCTGTCCGACCGCTACACCACCTCGGTGCGCAACGAGATCCTCGAAAGCGAGGCAGGTTACTCTGCCGATATCTGGGGGCAACTGGCCGAACTGGGCGTCATCGGCGCGCTGTTCAGCGAAGAGGACGGCGGCTTTGGCGGAGCGGGCTTTGACATCTCCACCGTATTCGAGGAGCTGGGCCGCGCGGGCGTGGTCGAACCCTTGCTGGATACGGCGCTTCTGGGCGGCGGGCTGATCGCGGCCCTTGGCAATGATGACCAGAAGGCGCTGGTGGAAGAGGTGATCGGCGGCGCTGTGCAGCTGGCCTTTGCCCATGGAGAACCGACCAGCCGCTATGAACTGACGCGGGTGGAAACCACCGCAACGGTCGAGGGCGACGAGATCATCCTCACCGGCAAGAAGGCGGTTGTCGTCAATGCCGAAGCGGCCGACCACCTGATCGTATCGGCCCGCGAAAGCGGCGATGTGGATGCGACGGACGGGATTTCGCTGTTCCTGGTGCCGCGCGATACGGCGGGTCTGTCGCTGCGGGGCTATGCGCTCTTGGCCGGTGGACGCGCTGCCGAAGTTGATCTGGACGCGGTGCGCCTGCCTGTCAGCGCGCGTCTAGGTGCCGCCGGAGGTGCTTGGGAGGCGATCGCCGGTGTCATCGCCCGGGCCGAGGTGGCCCTGGCCGCCGAAACCCTGGGCGCGATGGAGACCGCGACCGAGCTCACCCGCCAGTACCTGCTGACTCGCAGCCAGTTTGGCCGCCCCATCGGCACCTTCCAGGCGCTGCAACACCGGGTTGCCGAACTGCTGATCGAGATTGAGCAGGCGCGCTCGGGGGTGATCAACGCCGCCGGTCACCTGGAGGGCGACACCCGCATGCGCGATCTCAATATCGCTGCGGCGCGCAACCTGATCGGGCGTGCAGGTCGTCTGGTGGCCGAGGATTCGATCCAGCTACATGGTGGCATCGCCATGACGCAGGAGTATGAGCTGGCCCATATCGCCAAGCGCATCGTCATGGCCGAGCACCGCTTTGGTGATGCGGACACGCAGTTGGAGCGTTTCCTTGACCTCAGCGCCGCGTGAGAGGGGCGAGATCCGCCTGATCGAGGACCCCGGTTGCCAGCAGATGGTTGGCTACCGGACCGAGATCGACCGGACAGATGGCTCCTGCACGGTGACGCTGGAGCTGGAACCCAGGCACCTCAACCGCCATGGCATCCTGCATGGCGGTATGGTGGCGACGGTTCTGGATGTGGTCTGTGGCAACACCGCCTCGCAGTATTTCGATCCCGAAAACCACGCGGATCTGGTCACGGTATCTCTGAACCTGTCCTATGTGGCCGCGGCGCGACAGGGGGTGATCACGGCCCGGGCGCGGCCCACCGGAGGCGGCAAGAGCATCGCCTATATCTTTGGTGAACTGTTTGATGATGAAGGGCGCCTGCTGGCCACGGCCAACGGGATTTTCAAGAGGATACGCAAATGAGCCAACTTGCACGGATGGACGATTTGGGCGACCGCGCGGTGGTCGTGAACATGAATCCTGCGCGCCGGGGTGCCCTGTCGCAGGACCTTTATGATGCGATCGAAGCAGCCCTGAAGCTGGCGCAGGAGCCGCGCATCCGCGCTGTTCTTCTGACCTCGGAAGGCGGGTTCTTCTGTGCCGGCGGCGATCTCAACGTGTTGATCGACCGGCGCGGCCTCAGCGAGGACGAGCGCCGCGCCAAGGTCAACAACCTGCATGATCTGATCCGTGGCATCCGCGACTGTCCGGTGCCGGTGATCGCCGCCGTCGAAGGCGGTGCTGCGGGTGCGGGCGTGTCGCTGGCGATGGCGGCGGATCTGATCGTGGCCTCTTACGGGGCAAAGTTCACGGCCGCCTATGTGAAGGCCGGGCTGGTGCCCGATGGCGGGTTGACCGCCTCGCTTGCCCGGATGCTGCCGCGCCCCTTAGCGATGGAGATGTGCCTGTTGGGCCGTCCGGTGACGGCGGGCCGTCTGGCCGCCCTCGGCGCGGTCAATCAGGTGGTGGCGCCGCAGCGGGTGCTCAGCACCGCCCATGCCCTGGCCGATACGCTGGCACAGGGGCCTCGGGAGGCCCAGGGCACCATCCGGCAGCTGGTCTCGCATGCCTATGAGGCAAGCGAGGCGGCGCAGCTGGATCACGAATGCAGTGCCATGGCGCGGGCTGCAGGAGGCTCGGAAGCCGGCGAGGGGATCGCCGCCTTTCTGGAAAAACGCGCCCCCCAATTCGGCGGTTAGCCTCCGGGGAAGAAGAATTACGCCTGACGTGAGAGGAGACGGCGATGGAGTTTTGGCACGATCTATTGGCGGCGCAGGTGAAACTGCGCCCCGAGGCTCCGGCCTTTTCCGACAGTGGCGGTGCGCAGTGGTCCTTTGCCGACCTGTCTGCCGCGGTGGAGCAGCTGGCGGCAGATCTGCGCAGCGCGGGCGTTGAGCCGCGCGACCGGGTGATGGTGGTTTCGGAAAACTGCTGTTCCGCCGTGGCGGCGATGCTGGCAGCCTCGACGCTTGGCGCCATTGCGGTGCCGGTCAATGCCCGTATGAGCGCGGGCGAGGTGGACCGCATCCTGTCCCATGCGCGCCCGGCGGCGGTCTTGTTCACCTCCGAGATTTCGGTCGAGGCCAAAGCCCATGCCGAGCGCATGCAGGCCTCCGAGATCACAGGCGCCTTTGGCCGCCTGCATCTGACCAGCCCGTTTCCGTCCGATGGCGATGCACCCGACGGCGTGGCGGTGCTTCTGTACACCACGGGGACAACGGGCGATCCCAAGGGGGTGATGCTGACCCATGCAAATGTGCGTTTTGGGGGCAAGTCCTCGGCAGAGCTGCGCGATATGGCGCCGGGGGACGTGATCTATGGTGTGCTGCCGCTCACCCATGTCTTTGGCCTCGCCTCGGTGATGACGGCGGCGATCCATGCCGGTGCCGAGGTGCGGCTGGAGGCGCGGTTTTCGGCAGCCAAGCTGTATCAGGCGCTGCGCGATGGCGTGACGCGCCTGTCGGCGGTGCCGCAGATGCACGCGCTGGTGATGCAATATGCCAAGGAGCAGGGGTTGGTGCGCCTGGGCAGCGACGTGTTGCAATATGTCTCGTCCGGGGCTGCACCGCTTGATCCGGAATGGAAGCGCAAGGCGGAAGAGTTCTACGGTGTCGCCTTGCAGAACGGCTACGGCATGACCGAAACCACTGCCGGGATCTGCGCCACCAAGAACAGCCAATTGGGGGATCCTGATATCTCGACCGGACCGGCGCTGCCGGAGGTGGAGGTACGGATCGATGAAACCGTACCGGGCGGTGGTGACGGTGTGGGTGAGGTGCTGGCGCGCGGGCCGAACATCATGCTGGGCTATTACCGTAACCCCGAGGAGACAGCCAAGGTGCTGGACGCCGAGGGCTGGCTGCGCACCGGCGACATGGGGCGGCTGGACGAGCGCGGTTTCCTGCATATCGAGGGCCGGTCGAAGGAGCTGATCATTCACGGCGGGTTCAACGTCTTCCCCCCCGAGGTGGAAGCCGCGCTCAACGCCCATCCGCAGGTGGTGCAGTCGGCGGTGGTGGGGCGCCGGGCCAAGGGCGACGAACAGGTTCTGGCCTTTGTCCAGGTGGCACCGGGCGATGCGCCCGATCCGGCCGAGCTGACCAATTTCGTGCGTCAGCAGCTGGCGGGGTACAAATGCCCCGCCCAGATCATCGCGGTGGAGGCGCTGCCCGCCGCGCCGACGGGCAAGATCCTCAAGCACAAACTGCTGGATACCTTTGCCGAGCAGCTTGCTTGAGGTGAGGCGGCGGCCTCCCGCCCCCTGACCGGCGGTCTGCGCTGCAGACCTTGTTCGGGGTTGGGCGTGGCGCCGCTGGCGCGGCGCAAAAGGGTCCTGCCGAGAAGCGTTTCAGGGGCAGGTCTGCCCCTGAAAGCGCGTTGTCCAGTATTGGAAAGGGAAGAGTCGCCTCAAGGGTGAACCGCGCCAGGGCGCGGCCGCGTTGCGGCCCTTGACCCGAATCTCCCCCAAAGGCCATGTGGCGGGCGGGGGTGTCTGCCTCAGGCCCAGGTGCCTTCGGCGGCCTCGCGGATGGCGCGGATGTTGGTGCCATAGACCGACCGATTGTCGACTGAGCCGCCCTTGAAAACCGCCGAGCCCGCCACCAGCACATCGGCGCCCGCCGCGCGCACCTTGGGCGCGGTTGTGGGATCGACGCCGCCGTCGATCTCGATATGCACGGGGCGGTCGCCGATCATCTGGCGCAGGGTGGCGATCTTGCCGGTCATGTCGATGAACTTCTGCCCGCCGAAGCCGGGGTTCACCGTCATCACGCAGATGAGATCGGTGAGGTCTAGAAGATGCGCCACCGCCTCGGCCGGGGTGCCGGGATTGAGCGCCACACCCGCCTTCATGCCCGCGCCGCGAATGGCCTGCAGGGTGCGGTGGATATGCGGGCCAGCCTCGATATGGGCGGTCAGCACATCGGCGCCCGCATCGGCATAGGCCTCGATGTAGGGATCGACCGGCGCGATCATCAGGTGCACGTCCATCACGGTTTTTACATGCGGGCGGAAGGCTTTCACCGCCATCGGCCCGAAGGTGAGGTTGGGGACGAAGTGACCGTCCATCACGTCCACATGCACCCAGTCGGCGCCTTCGGCCTCGATGGCCTGGATCTCCTGGCCGAAGTTGGCGAAATCGGCAGAGAGGATAGAGGGCGCGATCTTCACGCTGCGGTCAAAGGACATCGGGGAGGCTTCCTTCAGGCTTGGGGCAAGGTTGGGGTCTGAGGGCCATATAGACCGGCTGGCGCCTCCTGCACAGGGGCAGATTGTCTCTTGCCGGTGTCACACAGGCCAGATGGGGGCGAGCCAGATGGAGGCGAGTTCGGACTGCATGCGTATGACCGGATTGTGACAGGCGTGAGGGACTGGCCCGCGTCGCGTTACAAATAATTCACGACTCTTACACAAATGGTTTGAGCAGCCCCTTTAGGCAGTCCCGGAAACGAACGGGGGCCGATTGTGCTGCGCATAGACAAACTCACCAAACGCTTTGGCGACAAGACCGCGGTGGATGCCGCCACGCTCGATATCGACAAGCCCTGCATGATCGGCATCATCGGTCGCTCCGGTGCGGGCAAATCCACGCTGCTGCGCATGATCAATCGCCTGGGCGATGCCACCGAAGGCAAGATCCTGTTCGAGGGCCGCGATGTCACCACGCTGAAGGGCCGCGAGAAGCGCGCCTGGCAGTCCGACTGCGCGATGATCTTCCAGCAGTTCAATCTGGTGCCGCGCATGGACGTGGTGTCGAACGTGCTGCATGGCACGCTCAACCGCCGCTCGGCACTGGCGACCATGTTCAACCTATACCCGATGGAGGACATCCACCGGGCCATCGACATCCTGGATCGTCTCGGCATTGCCGAACATGCGGCCAAGCGGGCCGAGGCCCTGTCGGGCGGGCAGCAGCAGCGCGTCGCCATCGCCCGCGCCCTGATGCAGGATCCCAAGATCATCCTGGCGGATGAGCCCATTGCCTCGCTTGACCCGATGAACGCGCAAACCGTGATGGAGGCGCTGCGCCGCATCCACGAGGAAGACGGGCGCACGGTGATCGCCAACCTCCATACGCTGGATACCGCGCGCCGCTATTGCGACCGGGTGGTGGGCATGCGCGACGGGCGCATCGTCTTTGACGGGCTGCCCGAACAGCTGACCACCGGCGTTGCCCGCGAGATCTACGGCGCAGGCGCCGATTTCTCCGAAGCCGCCACATCGACCGAGATCGAGACGCTGGAGCGTGCCGACACCCCCATCCGCGAGGCCGAAGCCGCCGCGCTGTGAATTCCACCCTTTTCATCCCCCCAAAGCACGACGCTTTGGGCCAACCAAACCGGAGTGACCTAGAGATGAAAAAACTGATTGCTGCCGCCCTGATGACCACCGCACTGACCACCCCGGTCATGGCCGAGGACATTCAGGAATTCCGTATCGGCATCCTTGGCGGTGAAAACGCCCAGGACCGTCTGAACAACAACGAGTGCCTGCGCGCCAAGACCGAAGAGCTGCTGGGTGTCGAAACCAAGCTGTTCGCCCCCGCCGACTACAACGGCGTGATCCAGGGTCTGCTGGGCGGCACCATCGATATGGCCTGGCTGGGCGCCTCCGGCTATGCCAAGACCTTCCTGTCCAACCCCGACGCGGTTGAGCCGATCCTGGTCAAGGTGAACACCGATGGCGGCTACGGCTACTACTCGGTCGGTTTTGCCCGCAAGGACAGCGGTATCACCTCGCTGGAAGACATGAAGGGAAAGGTCTTCGGCTTTGGTGACCCGAACTCCACCTCCGGCTACCTGATCCCCTCGATCGAGATCCCGCAGGCCACCGGCTCCACCATGGAATCCGGCGCCTACTTCGGTGAGGTCAAATTCTCCGGCGGTCACGAGCAGACCATCGTTGGCGTCAACAACGGCGACTTCGACGGCGGCGTGACCTGGGCCGACGGTCTGGGCAACTGGGAAGACGGCTACAACTCCGGCGCCCTGCGCAAGGCGGTCGATGCCGGTCTGATCGACATGAACGATCTGGTCAAAATCTGGCAGTCCAAGCCGATCCCGGAAGGCCCCGTTGTTCTGCGCAAGGATCTGCCCGAAAGCGTCAAGGTCAAGATGACCGGCCTGATGGCAAGCCTGAAGTCGATGGATGCCGATTGCTTCTACGGTGTGGCTGCAGGCGAAGCCAAAGGCTTCATGCCGATCACCCACGACGCCTACGAAGTGATCATCGAAGCACGCAAATTGAAGTCCAATTAATTTCCCAGAACCAAAACGGCGGGGTCCGGTCTTTGTGCCGGGCCCCGTATTCCTCTGAGGGAGGCTGGCCTTGTGCCATTGCCTGACCGTTAGAGCCTCATTCGAATACCAGGACATCCTCATGGCAGATCTGACAGCGGCCCCGCCCTCCGGCGCCTCCACGACAGAGGCGATCCGCGCCCAATATGTGGACCTCACGCGGCGCAAGCGCCTTTACGGGTCGATCCTTCTGATCGTCTTCATCGCCATGATGGTGGCGGGCTTCCGCACCGCCGATGACCGCAACGCCGGATCTTTTGCCGTCGGGTTCACGCGCATATTCGACTACCCGGCCGAGGTGCTGAGCGAAGCCACGGAAAAGGCCGTTCAGCTGCCCGGCCATGTGATGCATTTCTTCCCGGCGCTGGTGGAGACGCTGAATATCGCGGCGGCCTCGACCCTGATCGGGGCGATCTTCGGCACGCTGTTTTCGCTCCTGGCGACGCGGGGCATGGCGCTTTGGCCCTCACTGATCCCGCTGTTTCGCCGGGTCATGGATATCTGCCGGGCAATCCCGGAAATCGTCATTGCCCTGGTGCTGATCTTCCTCTTGGGCGGTGGCCCGGTGCCCGCCATGATCGCCATCGCGATCCACACGGCCGGTGCCCTGGGCAAGCTGTTTTCCGAGGTGAACGAGAACGCCTCGCTGAAGCCGATCGAGGGGCTTTCGTCGGTGGGCGCCACCTGGGCGCAGCGCATGTGGCTGGGGGTGATCCCGCAAGTGGGGCCGAACTACGTCAGCTACGCGCTCTTGCGGTTTGAAATCAACATTCGCGCCTCGGCGATCCTCGGCTTTGTCGGCGCGGGCGGCATCGGCTACGAGCTGAAGAACGCCATGTCCTGGGGCAAGGGCCGCTATGACGAGGCCGCCGCCATCTTCATCCTGCTTTTTGTCACCATCGTCGTGGTCGACCAGATCTCTGGCAAGCTGCGTGACCGGCTGATCAACGGAGCCAATCAATGACCACCCTTGATGTGAACCCGGGCGCGACCCTGCCCCGTGACGCCGCCGCGCTGAAACAGGATATGGCACGGCTGTTCCGCGCCAAAAAGCTGATGGCCTTCGCGCTGCCGCTGATCGTGCTGGCCTATATGACCTATGTCTTCTTCGCCTTCGAGGTGCCGGGCCTGTGGGAGCGCGCCAGCCTGGACAATGCCCGCACCCTGGTCAGCGACAGCTACAGCTACAAGACCCATGTGACCCGCGACAACCGCGATGCCTCCGTCTCGGTCGCCATCGAAGGGGAGCGCAAGGGTAGCTACCCCGAAGGTGAGGCCCCCGAATGGGTCACCTTGGGAGAAACCACGGTCATCGATCTGGAGAACGGTCACATCGTGCGCTTTGGCCCCGAGACGGTGGAATATGACATTCCCGGTTACGGCACCGTGCGTGCCACCCCGTCGCGCAGTGCAGGCGTGCAGGCGGAACTGCCTGCGGGCGATGTGCCGGACTGGATCAGCGTCTCCAAGAACCGCCTGGCGATCAAGACCGAGGCGGGCCGCCTGACCGTGACCCGCAACCGTTCGGAAGTGTTCCGCTATTTCATGGGCTGGGAGCTGTTCTTCTTCACCCTCGACAGCCCCTATCATGGCCTTGGCCCGGTTGCGCTCTTGGAAAAAGCCTTCCGTGGTGAAGCCGGTGCGATCCTCAATGATTTCTGGACCAACAAGATGTGGCGGCACCAGGATGTAGCCTGGGCCATCGGTGAGACGCTGCTGATGGCCTTCCTCGGCACCATCGGCGCAGGCATCGTGGCGCTGCCGCTGGCCTTCCTGGCCACCCGCAACTTCATGCCGATCCGCACGCTGAGGTTCGCCACCCGCCGCCTGTTCGACTTCGTGCGCGGCGTGGACAGCCTGATCTGGACGGTTGTGCTGGCGCGCGCCTTCGGCCCCGGCCCGCTGACCGGTGCGCTGGCGATCCTGGTGACGGACACCGGCACCTTCGGCAAGATCTTCTCCGAGGCACTGGAAAACGTCGACGAAAAGCAGATCGAGGGCGTCGCCTCCACCGGCGCCAAACCGATCCAGCGCTACCGTTTCGGGGTGATCCCGCAGGTGACGCCGGTTCTGTTGTCGCAGCTTCTCTACTTCCTTGAATCCAACACCCGCAGCGCCACCATCATCGGCGCCATCACCGGCGGCGGTATCGGCTTGTTGCTGACCCAGGCCATCATCACCCAGAAGGACTGGGAAGAGGTGGCCTATTACATCGTGCTGGTGATCCTGATGGTGATGGTCATGGACTGGTTCTCAGGGATATTGCGTCGCCGCCTGATCCAGGGCGACAGCGGCAAGCCGCGCCGCAAGACCACCAAGAAGCCGCCGCTGCGCAACATGCCCTTCGTGCTGCCCTGACCCTCAAAAGAAAGACCCGAGTATGGCCCGCCTCCAGGCAGATCAGCCCTTCATCCACCCCGATTGCCAGATCACCGGAAGCCACTTCGGCGCCTATGTTGAGATCGGTGCGGGCAGCCGCATCGCCAACAGCCGCTTTGGCGACTACAGCTACTGCGACCGCACCTGCGACATCGCCAATGTTCAGGTGGGAAAGTTTGCCAATATCGCCAGCTTCACCCGCATCGGGGCGACCGATCACCCGATGGAGAAGGCCTCCCTGCACCATTTCCTCTATCGCTCAGCCGACTACTGGGACGATGCCGAAGCGGACGCCGACTGGTTCGCCCACCGAGCCAGCCGTACAGCCTATATCGGCCATGACACCTGGATCGGCCACGGCGCGATGATCAAGCCCGAGGTCACCATCGGCCACGGCGCGGTTGTGGCGTCTGGCAGCGTCGTGACCAAGGATGTCGCCCCCTATACCATCGTCGGCGGCAACACCGCGCATTTGATCCGCCGCCGTTACCCCGAGGCGGTGGGTGAGGCGATGATGGATCTCGCCTGGTGGGACTGGGACAACGCGACCTTACGCGCTGCCCTGCCGGATTTCCGTGCGCTGAAGGCGGAAGAGTTCCTCGAGAAATACGCCTGAGTGCGGAAGGGCAGGGCGCTCCCGCCCGTGTCTGGCCCTTCTATGAAGATGGGCCGCCCCGGTTGGGCCCGGCGCCGCTGGCGCGGCGCGGGGGGCGCACTTCCGAGGGGGAGGTTCGCAAAGTGTTTTGGGGTACTTTCAGTCCGAAGCGGACTATAGCACCAATAACGACTGAACCTGTCTCGTTCGAGCTAAAGATGGTACTTATGTCCAGCCATCGACCCATACGTGCTGAGGTGGAATGGTTGCATTAGCGATCATGTCGGGTAGGATAATCACTTGGCCGTCACATGTCATGACAGCAGGACCCACGCAGCGATGCTGAAAACGCGGAGCGATTTCATCCCCCAAAGACATTAGGCTCAGGACCCATTGATTTCCGGTTGGCGGCATGATCCACGGCTCGAAAAACGAGCGGTAAACATGTCTGATCT